>JAFUQW010000002.1 GCA_017472115.1 Bacteroidales bacterium
CATCTTAAGATATCAGGTGGCCGGATAAGGTCTTTTCAGACTAATGCTACCGACAATCCCATCGCGTTTACAAGACGGAAAAACGTTGCCACACTTGGAATTGTTATCCCTTTCTCTATACGGGATATATATGATTTGTCGGCACCGATCAGCTCTGCGAGTTCAGCCTGTGTCATCTTTGCCTTTTTCCTCGCCTCAAGAATAATCAGGCCGCTATAAAACGCATACGCCTCTTCATCGAACTTCTCCCTCTTTTCGGTTCCGTGTGCACCATATTCTGCAGCAAGAACCTCACTATAATTTCTTAGCTTGTGATCGTTTGTCATCATGATACTCCTTCATAATTCTTAAAGCCTTTTCAATTTCCGAAGCAGGTGTCTTCCGGGTTTTCTTGTTAAAGCCATTGAACAGCACGACTATGCAATCTTCATCAAAAACAAAGAAAATCCTGTATATCTTTCCTGAATATGCCATTCTTAATTCATACAGCCCATCTCTTATATGTTTTATGAATCTGACAGGCAATCTGTCCTCATTTTCCAGCAAAGACAGAATGTAGTCTATCTTACGTCGTTCACCGACATTCAAGGTCATCATGAAGCGTTCAAAATAACCTCCATAGGTCATAATGGTACGTTTCATAATGCAATACTAACCAAAATTGTGCAATTATACAACTTTTCCATAATCCAATATTCTTTTCAGCAAAGGTCGGGAGACTTATCCGCGTAAAAAATTTTTACGCAGCTAATTAACATAATCGGACTTTGAGGTGGGTGTAGGAGGGGTGGAGGGGTTAAAATTTGTTGTTTTTTGTTACAAAATCAAACAAATTTTGAGGGGTGATGATAGAGATTTATACATAGACTGTCTGTCTGAAAAGCTGTTTGTCTTTCTGAAAAGCAGAGTGTCATTCTGAAAATTTGGTTGTCATTCTGAGCGCCAGCGAAGAATCTTTATTGTAAAGATGCTTCACGTCGTTCAGCATGACAGAGGAGCGGTGCGCCAGAGTCCGGTCAAATGATGAATTTATTCCAAAACACTTTGGCTGCGTCAGGATTTCAGCTACATTTGTGCGTATTTTGAAATGGTCACAAAATGAAAACCATCAACAGAGACATACTGAAGCTGGCATTGCCGAGCATTCTGGCGAATATAACCGTGCCGATAGTGGGTATGGTAGATATCGCTGTGGCGGGACATCTTGACTCGAATGCGGCCACCATGATCGGAGGCATCGCGATCGGAACCATGCTCTTCGATCTTCTCTACTGGAACTTCGGCGCTCTGCGTGTCAGCACCGGCGGGCTTACTGCCCAGGCATTCGGACGCGGGGATATGAAGGAATGTTCGAGGATATTCACCCGTTCGGTGGGAGTTGCACTGATGTGTGCGCTGGTGCTGCTGCTGATCCAGTGGGTCTTTGTCAAGGCTGCCTTCCTCGTGGTGGACTGCACTCCGCAGGTGCAGGAACTGGCGACCCAATATTTCTTCATGAGGATATGGGCCGCTCCTGCTACTCTCGCCCTGATGTCCTTCAAAGGCTGGTTCATAGGCATGCAGGACAGCGTCAGCCCGATGGTCACCGATCTGGTTGTCAACGGAATGAACATCCTGATGAGTTTTGTCCTCGCACTCGGTGTTCCGGGAGTCCTCGATCCTATGGGATTCAAAGGAATAGCAATGGGAACGGTGGTGGCTCAATGGTCGGGACTGACCGTGGCCTTCATCCTCCTTCTGGCCCGGTACCGCAGGCGCACCTTTTCAGGATTCACCAGAAGGGATGCGATGGAGTCTTTCCGAGGTGCCGAGATCCGTCACTTCTTCGTGATGAACACCGACCTCTTCATCCGCTCGCTCTGCTTCATAGCAATATATATCGGCTTCACGACGATTTCGGCCCGCTATGGCGATCTTCTGCTGGCAGTGAGCTCGATAATGATGAAGATCCTGATGATATTCTCATATTTCACAGACGGATTTGCATATGCCGGCGAAGCCCTTACGGGAAGATATATCGGTGCTCAGGACAAGCCTATGGTACGTCAGACCGTGAAATGGACCTTCATCTGGAGCATGGCCATTGCAGTGATATTCATGGGAATATATCATTTCGGCGGCGTGCCTCTGGTGAGGCTGATGACATCGGATGCGGCGGTGGTCGAGCAGTCGAAGGAATTCCTGCCGTGGCTCCTTCTGATGCCTGTCGTAGGCTGCGCGGCCTTCACATGGGACGGAATCTATATAGGTGCGACGGCTTCCAAGGCCATCCGTAACGCCATGCTGTGGGCGGTAGTGGCTTTTGTGGCCGTCTGGGCTGCAGGAATCGGACTGCTGCATTTCTTCCCGGCTTGCGACATCGTAGCCATCCCGATGAAAGAAGCCGGTGCCGCCATGAATGTGGCAGCACCGACCCGTCATGATATTCTGGCCATGCATGTTCTGATGGCCGCCTATTTCGCTCATCTTCTCGCCCGGACCATCCATCTGACGATCCGCTATCGCAAGATCGTGCTCGTGCGTCCGTTCGAATAGATTAATCTATTCCTGCTCTTCAGCAGGTGTCCTGTTTATGGCATCATAAGCTACAAACAGGTCATACATGTTGTCAGGAACGTAACCGTATTGACATACCCACAACTTCTTACATATGGCATAGCGGGACTGTGCATTGAAACGGAGATCGGTTGAAGAACTCATGATGCTCGATTCTGTAGATTTCCAGACGCCTTTTGCGTATTCTGCAGCACCTTCATATATTCCGATGCCCTCGTCGGCGTAAAGATCGTCCTCCATAAAGCAGGCCCAAGGCACATCGTCAGCAGAATACGAAATGTTCGACCACCATCCGTATGTCAGATTTTCGAATACTTCCTTTTCTTTCATGCTGTCAGGGACAGTCTTGTCCATTGTAACGTACTCGTCGGCAAGTTTTGCAAACGCATGGCCTACGGCCTCGTGCTGTATGACGTAGTCAAGGTGAGTGTCACTTATGGTGCAGAATGCGATGCCGGCTCCCGTCGCGAACCTGTATGGTGTTGAGATAGGGTCCAGCATGAAACTGGTTCCCTGCACCGCTTCTGTCTTTTTGTTTGCCAGAGTTATTATGAACATATCGTCCTGATGGGTTGTCGGGAATGCTGCACCGGCATATTCGATACATGCATCCAGATTTCCTGTCAGCGACCTGTTGTCATCATGTATTTCCACACCCAAGGCGGTAGCACCGAAACCGAGTTCCGTAGGTGAGACAGCCTTCACGTATTTGACAGTAAACAGATCCTTGAAGCTCTTCAATGGCTCGATGCTGAACAGAGCATCGTACAGTTTGACCATATGGTCATGGTATTCTGTGTCAGTGCCGTCAAAATACTTGTCGGTGAATCCGTCTCCGAGAAGAACTACCGGAATAGGGCTCACCGGTATTTCGGTAGTGCCGTCCATCTTGAATGTGGCCGCAGCCTCCTGCAATGTGACGACTTCAAGATCCTTTGAGAAATCGGTTGAGATATAATAGTCTGTTTCAGGAAGATCCGTATATGCATATTCCGTCATGTGGTCATGATACTTGTACCAGCCGTCATCCCTCTTGTAATAATCGATATATCCTTCAGGAACATATACCACGAGGTCCTGATTCACCTCGAAATATTCATTTCCATAATAGAAGGCAGGAGGAGTCAGAGACCGGAAATAAACTTTCTTGAGTTTACGGCAATTGATGAACGGGGTATATCCGCTGTATCTGTCGTCACCGATCTTCTTCAGTCCGGCAGAAAGAATCACCTCTTCAAGATCATCACATTCATTGAAAGTATATCCTCCGATGGATACTACCTGGTCACCCATGGTGATCTTCTTGATTCCCGGAATGCCTTTGAACGCAGAGTAACCTATGCTTGTTATGTCATCAGGAATATGATATTCTGTCAATCCGTTAGGAACCGCGAAAGTACGCAGCTCGCTGCCGAACTGGATGAACCTGTGGTCAGCAGAAGTGTTAGGTCCGTAAATTCCCTCAAATGCAGTACATCCTGTGAAGGCACTTCCCATTACTTCAACTATATCATTATTCAAAGTGACTTTCTTGAGGGTCGGGGAAACGAATGCATTGACATCTATTACGTGGATTCCGTCAGGAATCGTGTATTCAGTGTCACCTCCGCCACCGGCAAACTTCCTCAAGGTCATAGATCCTTCCTCTCTGTTGCCAAGAGAAGGAATTATGAAGCACTTGTAATCTTCAGTACGGTATGGGCTGTCTCCATAGAATGCCTTGAGATTGTCGCATAACATGAATATCGCGCTGCCTATCGTGTTCAGCGAAGAGGAAAGCGTGATTGTCTCGAGTGAACTGCATCCGTAGAATGCAGCCTGACCGATCTCTGTCACTGAGTCAGGCATTACGATTGATTTCAATTCAGTCCTTTTGTTAAACGCACCCCTTCCTATCTTCCTGACTCCGTCAGGAATCGTATATTCGGTTATGCCGGCTGAAGCGAATCCGACCAGTTCATCATTGATTATGATACATCTTCCGTCCTGACTTACGATTCCGTTGCCTCCTGTGAAAGATGACAACTTTGGAAGCTCCATCGATTGGGTGCCTACTTCAGAAAGAGATTCAGGCAGTCTCAGGGATGTCAGATCCATGTTATTCAGCACATTGTTTCCGAACTTGCTTACACAATCCGGAATATATATGGCTATGACAGGGTTGCCGTAGATTCCCGAAAGGAAGTCGTCCTTAAGTTCGGAGATGTCTCCGGCATATCTGACTTTTCCTATTCCGTTTTCATATGTGTGAGACTCGATTTCCTGGTCGGTCTTCATTGAAGCCAGCATCTGATCCGTTATGGCGTTTGCAGTAGATGTCTGGTACCAGATTTCATTAGAAGGAGGGATCAGATCTGCGCCTTCCACGCCATCAAAGTTTACGGAGAATGTGGTGAGGACACCTGTCTTGAAGTCAAGCTTCTGCTCTTCCGTCATGGTGTAGGTCTTTGTATATACCTTTGAGTCCGTGGTAATCGAAATAGTGAATGTGTCGCCTGCCGCAAACGGTTCTGTCAGTGTTTCCGATATCACGCAGAAATGGGTTACGAGGGTTCCGTCCTTATTCTCAAGGGATGACAGGTCCACCAGAAGCGCATTCTTTTCTAATTGAAGGGTTCCGTGAGAGTCAAACTGATACAGGTAATAGAATTGATTTGCATAAATGTTCTTGCTTGCCCTGAATTCCATGACCAGAGGCTTTTCGTTGCCGCAGTCGAAATTTCTGATGGTCATCTTCGCGTAAGCCATGATGTGTTTCATATCCACATCAATGACAGTCTGCTGGGTCTGCTGGACGGGCATGTAGCCCACAAGAACGGCAGCATTCCTGTCCGGACCGTCAGCTGTAGGTTTCTGGATCTTCGGGAGGGATATGTAGCCTGCGACATAGTTGGTCTGGTTATTCGGGAAGAAACGGGTCACGGCAGAAGATGGCATCGTCACTGAATAGCCGAACTGTGCTTCTTCATCTGTATTTACCTCAAACTGAAGTCCTTCAAAGGATATCAGCCTTGCATCTTCAGAGAGCGTGTAAGTCTTGGATGAGGAAGAATTCAGAGTTTTCTCCGCTGACCAGACATGTTCGTGGACAATCACGGATTCTCCTTCGGCATCCCAATATACAGGATAGGTGCCGGTATCTTCGTTCTTTTCGCCGAAATGGCTTTTGGTTTCAGCGCCAGGCTGGTTCAGTCTGAGTTCCACATCCATCATTTCCCCTGTCGTTTCAGGAGGGTTAAGTTCGTTCTCGATTTCCACGCATGAACCGGCAATGAAAGCGAGTGCCACAAACATGATGGCTGAATCAAATATCCTTTTCATAATCAGTAAAGTCTTAATTGTTACCATCCGAAATCACCGCAATCGTTGCTTTCCAGTTCATCGATTCCCCACCCGTCGGACGCCGTCAGTATGGGCTGTTCTGCCTGCAATTCCACAATGAGGACATCAGGCGTGGTGTAAATTCTTTCTTTCATGGTCAAATTCATAATAATTTCCGCTAAAATAATAAAATTCTCTAAATATTTCAAAAAAAGATGAATATTTGATGTGTGATGTGTAATATCTTGATACTCAGTAGTTTGTGTGTTTGGTTCGCCTTCCGCGCCATGCGGGCTAAATATCCTGATTCACTGTAATACAGTATGTTATAAATCACGGAAGGCGACGAAAATGTGGTGATTTCCGTAAACAATTTCCCGCATCAGTCTTGGTAATATTAACTTAAGGAGGATGAGCATGGTGATTATTATGAAATTTAGTATATTTGTCTGTTGTCTTGGAGAAAATGATTGAACATGGGTCTTTACTCATTTTATAGAATAAGCAAGCCGTCGGCTGAAAAGGTCGCTCCCGAAAAGGAGTCGGATACATATAAACTCCTGCGTAACAGGACTTTCTGGGGCGTGACCGTGGCATACAGCCTTTATTATGTGTGCCGTATGAGTCTCAGTGTGGTCAAGCAGCCTCTCATCGACGAGGGTGTTCTGAGTGCCGGACAGCTCGGTCTGATAGGCTCGGCTCTTCTTTTTGTCTATGCCGTGGGCAAATTCATGAACGGATTCATAGCGGATTACTGCAACATCCGCCGTTTCATGGCCACAGGTCTCTTTATTTCAGCGCTTGTGAATCTCCTGATGGGAGTCCTGGGATGGATCCAGGGTCCTGCGGGATTGCCTACAGTCTTGATATTCATCAGCTTCGCCATATTGTGGGGAATCAACGGATGGATGCAGTCCATGGGCTCGCCGCCGGGCGTCATCAGCCTTTCAAGATGGTTCCCGAGAGCAAAGCGTGGTACTTATTACAGTATTTTCAGTGCAACTCCATATCTCGGAGAGTTCCTTTCCTTCATCATCACAGGAGTCGTGGTCGGAGCTCTCGGATGGCAGTTCGGCTTCCTTATTGCTGCCATTGCGGGCGTCATCGGCTCACTGATAATCCTGTTTTTCGTCTCTGACACCCCTGAAAGCAAGGGACTTCCTTCGGTTCAGGCACTCTCCGGAGAGACTTTGACCAAGGAAGATACCATGCCTACGAAAGAGCTTCAGAAGATAGTCCTGAAGCATCCGGGAATATGGGTCATTGCCATTTCCAGCGCATTCATATATATAACGAAATATGCCATAAGCGGATGGGGAGTGCTTTTCCTTCAGAAGGCACACGGATTCTCTCTTGAGGATGCGACTCAGATCATCGCCTTCTCCGCCGCCTTCGGAGTGCTTGGAACCGTGCTGGCCGGATGGCTTTCCGACAAGGTATTCAAAAGCGACCGCGTGAAGCCGGCTGTTCTTTCCGGAATCCTCAGTTTCATCTCCTTGGCTCTCTTTCTTTTTGCCGGTGGCGGTTATCTGATGAATATATTTTATGTATCTTTGTTCAGTCTTTCGGTGGGAGTGCTTTACTGCATTGTCGCCGGACTTATGGCTGTGGATATAGTTCCGAGAAAGGCTACCGGCGCCGCTCTTGGTGTGGTGGGGATTTCAAGCTATGTGGCTGCAGGTCTGCAGGATATAACCAGCGGACTGCTGATCCAGTACAATACCACTGTCGTGGATGGTGTGGATGTTTATGATTTCGGACCTGTGTCGTGGTTCTGGCTAGCTGCAGCCCTGATTTCATTCATCCTGCCGGTCCTGAACTGGAAGAAGATGAAAGGGTAGCGGGGTTTGTCCACGAAAAGGCCGGTTTTGGTGGAGAAGTGGAATAAAGGACGGAAAGATTACAAATTACAAATACATATTTATAACATGAAACTGAATATAAGCATTGATTACAAGACAAACTGGGGCGAAGAACTCGTCCTCTGTCTTGGCGGCAAGCGTTATCCGCTCGCATACACTGCTGACGGCGTGTGGACAGGCGAGGTGGCTCGCTTCAACCCGGAGAAAGTTTCCGAGTACTGCTATGAGGTGGTACGTGACGGATACACAGTTCGTTCTGAGTGGAAGAAACACACTCTTGTGCTTCCTGAGGGCGTCACTCCAAAGACACTTGTCATAAACGACAGATGGAATGACCGTCCGGCTGACGCTCCGTTCTATTCTTCTGCGTTCACAAACGCCATTTTCGGACGCAAGGCATGCAAGGTTAAGGGAAAGGCTCCGAAGGGGGCAAATGTGGTCATCAAGGTGGCTGCTCCTGCGGTCCGCCCTAACGAGGTGCTTGCACTCGCGGGAAGCGGAAAGGCTCTCGGAGACTGGAAGAAGGTACATCCGTTCTGCGGCTGTGAATTCCCGGTATGGAAGCTTTCTCTCAATGTGACCGAGGCATTCGAATACAAGATCCTTGTGGCAGACAGGGACACCCTTGAGCCTCTTGCATGGGAAGGCGGCGAAAACCGTTTCTTCACTGCTGTCCCTGCTAAGGATGAGGTTGTGGTAGAGGCTGCCGCATCACCTCATTTCTGGGGAAGGAACTGGA
>JAFUQW010000142.1 GCA_017472115.1 Bacteroidales bacterium
ACACGACATTATATGTAGGATTTACAAATGATATTGAAAGAAGAATAAAAGAACATAAAAGTGGTTTGACAAAAGGGTTTACACAAAGATATAATTGTGATAAACTTGTGTATTTCGAAACATATTCAGATGTAAACCAAGCATTAGATAGAGAAAAACAGATAAAGAAATGGAGAAGAGAGAAAAAGGATCTGCTTATAAAGACATTGAATCCTGATTTAAAGGACTTGTCTGACGGATTTCTCGATTCGCTCCGCTCACTCGAAATGACAGATTATGGAAAAGAAGAATTATAGGTTCGAGACCCTGCAGGTCAGGGCAGGACAGGAGATAGACCCTGTGTCAAAGGGAACGGCAGTGCCGATATATCAGAGCACCGCATACACATTCGACAGCATGGAGTACGGCGCCGAGCTGTTCGAGCTCAAGCGTCCGGGCAACATCTACACCCGCATCACCAACACCACCAACGAGGTATTCGAGAAAAGGATGGCCGCCCTTGAAGGAGGAGTGGCAGCTGTTTCCACCGCATCAGGACAGTCGGCTGTATTCCTTTCGATAACTAACATCTGCGGCCCCGGAGACAATATCGTAGCCCAGCCTTTCCTCTATGGGGGTACATTCACGATGTTCGCCATAACCCTCCGCGACATGGGTATCGAGGTGCGTTTTGCAGCCGGTGACCATGTTTCCGACCTCGAGGCTCTCGTTGACAGACGCACCAAGGCGATCTTCCTTGAGAACATCGGCAATCCGGCATTCAACATCCCTGATTATGAGCCGATTGTGGAGATGGCCCGCCGCAAGGGAATCTGCGTGATGGTCGATAACACATTCGGAATGGGAGGCTATCTCTTCCGTCCTTTCGAGTGGGGCGCCAATGTCTCCATCCACTCTGCGACCAAATGGATATGCGGACATGGAACGGCACTCGGAGGAGTCGTGGTTGACGGCGGCAACTTCGACTGGACTGCAGAGAAATATCCTCTGCTTGCCGCACCTTCGGAAAGTTATCATGGACTTGTTTACAAGGAAGTGTTCGGTGACGCGGCCTTCGCAGGCCGTGTGCGTGTGGACGGACTCCGCAACATAGGTCCGGCTGCATCACCTTTCAACTCGTTCCTGATGCTTCAGGGACTGGAAACCCTTTCGCTCAGAGCGGAAAGATGCTGCGACAACGCCCTTGCAGTGGCCGAATTCCTTGAAAAGCATCCGGCTGTGGAGAGCGTGAACTATCCCGGCCTCAAGAGCAATCCTTACCATGAACTGGGATGCAAGTATCTCAAGCATGGATTCGGCGGCGTGCTCACATTCCGTGTGAAGGGCGGCTTCGATGCGGCTGCAGCGCTTGTGACCCGCCTGGAACTCATCCTGCATGTGGGCAGTGTGGGTGATGCAAAGTCACTCATCGTACATCCGGCATCCACAACCCACTCCCAGCTCAACCCCGAAGAACAGGTTGCGGCAGGTGTATATCCTAACATGCTTCGTCTGAGCGTCGGTATCGAAAACGTGGATGACCTTATATCAGACCTTAAAGCTGCGCTATAAAGCAATAGGACGGTAGCAAAAATGTTCGAAAATGCTCCCGGTTATCAATTTTATGATATAACCAGGCGCATTTTTGCCTAAATTTGCACCCGCGACACTGCTGCGGTTTCGCACGAAACTTTGCTGAAGCGGATGTCGCGGCGCCTGATAAAGAGGCGCTTGATTACAGACGGATATTTTATTGTTTAATTATATGAAGTAAATCCCTTTATATCACCATCATCGCTCGTCAGAGCGACGGCCGACGCCGTGTTCGGAACGAACGGAAGGCCAAAGGCCGCGGGGTATAATAGGGGCAGAGCCCCTAGGCATAAAGGAATTTACTTTCATATAAAAATCGTGATTTTTATATGAAAGTAGCAGTAGTAGGTGCCACAGGACTGGTTGGCACAAGAATGTTGGAAGTCCTGGCTGAGAGGAACTTTCCTGTGACCGAACTCCTTCCGGTAGCTTCGGCAAAGTCGGTCGGACGAAAGATTACATTCCAGGGCAAGGAATGGACGGTAGTGAGCGCAGAAGATGCGATAGCGGCTCGACCTGACCTTGCACTTTTCTCTGCAGGCGGCGGCACATCAGCCGAACTTGCACCTAAATTCGCAGAAGTCGGTACACGCGTTGTCGATAATTCATCGCAGTGGCGCATGGATCCGACCAAGAAACTGGTTGTTCCCGAAATCAACGGTGATGTCATCGAGGAAAACGACATGATCATAGCAAATCCTAACTGTTCTACGATCCAGATGCTCCTTCCGCTCTGGCCACTCCACAAGGCATACAGGATCAAGAGAGTGGTAGTATCTACATATCAATCGGTTACAGGCACGGGTTACAAGGCGATGGACCAGATGAAGGCGGAAAGAGCAGGCGGAAAGTGGGGAGAATATCCAGCGGTCTATCCGCATCCTATCGACCAGAACATCCTCCCCCACATCGACTCATTCCTCGAGACAGGCTACACCAAGGAGGAGATGAAGATGGTCAACGAGACACACAAGATCTTCGGAGATGACAGCATCGGAGTCTCACCTACCACAGTGCGAGTGCCTGTACAGGGCGGCCACTCGGAATCCATCAACCTTGAATTCGAGAAAGAATTCACCCTTGAGGATGTCCGCAGGATGATGGAGGAGACTCCGGGCGTGACCCTTCAGGACGACCCTGCCAGCAATGTATATCCTATGCCTCTCTATGCATGGGGCAAGAATGACGTGTTCGTAGGACGTTTCCGTCGCGACCCGTCGGTGAAATATGGTCTCAATTTCTGGTGTGTTGCCGACAATCTCCGCAAAGGTGCAGCCACAAACGCAGTCCAGATTGCAGAAAAACTCATCGAGAAGGGATTCATTCCTCGCAGATAAGTGGCAGAGGCAGCCACAGACATGACACGCAAACATCTGACCTGCAGCATCTTAACGCAATCGGCTCGCCGTCTCAGGACGGCGAGCCGATTATGTTAAGACACTGATTTGCAGTATGTTACATATCACGAATTATTCAGCCGGTGTGAGATCCGGGTATGGCTCTGTAAGCATGAGTTCTCTGAAAGTGTTGATATCTTCCAATGAGATGCCGATAGATACAAGATAATCTTCAATACCCTTCGAGAAGCTCTCACCCTCATCTACGAAGTTATCCCAGATATACTCGGCAGCAGGCTTATAAGCCCATGTAGTACGCTTGTTCTGGAATAGCTTGTAGCTCTCGGATTCAGCGATACTCCATCCTCTTGGTGAGAAATAAGTAACCTCATACTCTTTGGAAATATCACCCTCAACCACATCGAGGAGACCAAGGATAATCATGCCAAGAGTACCTGTACGGTCACGTCCGAGCGAGCAGTGGAAGATGACAGGCTTGTCAGCCTTGATACAGTCGATGATGAACTGCATGCACTGACGGGTCTTGTCTCCTCCTTCAGCCTTAAGCATAGAATCTCCACCTGTCTCGATGATAGGAGCGCAGAAATCCATTCCGTCGATGGCCGCCTTGTCGAGAACGTCGCTTGTGTTGCGAAGGTCAAGCTGTGCCTTTACGCCCTCAGCGATTATGGCCTTCTTGCCGCTGTTGCTCATTGTACCGGACTCCCATCTTCCCGTACGGTAGATCTTGTGGTACTTCACCATCTTGCCGTCATATGTCAGCCAGCCACCGAGGTCACGGCCGTTACGTACACGCGTCTTGAAGAATACCTGACGGATGCTTCCGTAAGTGCTGAAATTACCTTCTGTCATGACTGTACCCTTCTCGATTGAAGAAACCTTGTAGGTATAGTGGACATCAGGGGTAAGGTTCGTGATGATCACATAGCTCTCACCGGAAGAAATCTCCTGTTCCATCTTCCATCCGGTTTCAGCCTCGGCAAGTTCAAGCTTGAGTTTGCCGGCAGCCTCGTCTGCTGTCCATCTCAGGGTATATTCACTCGGCTTGTCTGACTTCACGGACTCACCTTCAGCAAGCTTGCCGTTGTAACCGCCATGATAATCCATGACAACAGAATATGAGTAGTCATGATCCGGATATGTAACCTCCGAAACGAATTTCTCCGCATTTGCATTAGGAGCAAGCACACAGTCACCGCTCTTGATTTCCGGCGGAAGTTCAGGTTCCGGCGTAACAGCAGGAGGCGGGGTCGGAGCCGGTGTCTGAGTAGTATCCACTACCTCATTGCCCGGTTCGTCAGTTCCCTGATCCGGATTCACAGGATTACATCCGATCAGTACCGGTATCAGGAGAACAGATAAGAAATAACGAATTTTCATAATATTCATTAAGCTGATTTATAAACTATTACGGAAGAGCAATTGTGAGCATTGGCTCAAGTTCGCCGGCATCTTTCTGAGCAAAAGTCTTGCAAGGAAGCTGACCGATGCAAGACCAGTTGAGATCATACTGATACATACCCATCGTGAACTGAGTCGCATCAGCAATGCCGTAAGCCTCAAGAACTACAGAACGGAGGATAGATGCCTCGAATGCCCATGTACCGTTCTTATATGCGGCAGGAACACTTGAAAGCACTGCCATACCTGCGTCAAGAACCTTCTCAGTGCCTGATTCAGCATAATAATAGAATGCAGGATCCCACGCCTGAGGAGCGCCCTGAACCGGACCGTCATCTGTGGTTTCTTCCACAAACACGCCACCCTCTGCCTTTCCTTCATAGCCGGCTCCGCTCCACTTTGAGTCGTTTCCTGTCGAAGGATCGTTGTCAAGGTCAAAATAAGGAACAAACACAAGAGTGTTCTCTGGAATAAACTCACAGAAGATATAGATGAATTCCTCATCAGCATATGCCTTGAAAGTCTTGAACTGCTCATACTGTACATCATCAGCAGGGCAGGTCGCTACCTGGACACCTTCAAGATTGTCCCAGTCAGAGTATGTTCCGTCGATCTGGATGACAGCATCTGTCGCTTCAGGACATACACATGGATCCTCACCACAATCCGGGCAAACGTTCTCGTCCGGTGTCTTACCTGTATCAGGCTTTTCCTCACAAGCTGTAAAGCTTATTGCAACGGCAGCGAACATCGCTGCCAAAGTCAAAAGTTTTTTCATATTCAAATAAAGTTAAAGATTTTCAGCGAGATGCTTTTCCCATGCCCAGGCTGCCGCGAGTGTATCCTCGACACTGCGCTCAGCCTTCCAGCCGAGTTCTTCGTTGGCAAGGGTCGTGTCAGCCCAGATAGCCATCACGTCTCCCGGACGACGGTCAACGAACTTGTAGTTCAGCTTGAGGCCGTTAACCTTCTCGAAAGCCGTAACAAGCTCATACACAGAAACCGGACGTCCTGTTCCTACGTTGAATATCTCGTAACCTTCCTTCATCCTGCACTCGACCATTCTTGACACGGCCGCCACATGTGCCTTTGCAAGGTCAACGATGTCGATGTAGTCGCGAAGGCATGTACCGTCCTCAGTCGGATAATCCTTACCGAAGATGCTCAGGCACTCACGCTTGCCGATCGCTGTCTGAGTAATGAACGGAACGAGGTTGTTTGGGACACCGCGAGGGAGTTCTCCGATAAGAGCCGAAGGATGAGCACCGATAGGGTTGAAATAGCGGAGGGCTATGCCTTTCACCGCACCCTGTCCGTCCGATCCGTCAAATCCTGAGGTAGCGAACACCACGTCACGAAGAATATCCTCGCACATCTGCTTGGTGTTGCCGTATGGAGATGTCGATGGCAGGCGAGGAGTCTTTTCGGTCACAGGGAGATCCTCAGCCTCACCATAGACAGTTGCCGATGATGAGAAGAGAACATTGCATCCGCCGTGACTCTTCGCTGCTTCAAGGATATTGATGAACGACACCAGATTGTTGCGGTAGTACATCAGAGGCTCGGCCACTGACTCACCCACAGCCTTGAATGCTGCTAAATGGATCACTGCATCGATATTGCACTCATTGAAGAGACGATCGACTGAAGCATAGTCGCAGCAGTCAATCTGATAGAACGGGATATCATCGCGTCCTGTGATCTTCTTCACTCCCTCGAAGCAGGTCATGTCGCAGTTGGACATATTGTCCGCAACTACGACATCATAACCCGCCGAGATCAGTTCGACAGTCACATGGCTGCCGATATATCCGGCACCGCCGGATACCAATACTGTCTTTGCCATATCTATATGATTACGACTTCTTTACCTTTGAACCGAGAAGTGCGTACCAGAGAATGTATGCAATTGCTGCTACAAGCACCCAGTAGCTCTGTACATATCCTGCAAAGTCAGCTACTGCACCCTGAAGGAGCGGAAGGATACCGCCACCGCATACCATCACCATGAAGAGGCCTGATGCGATTGAAGTATATTTTCCAAGTCCCTCTACCGCAAGGTTGAAGATAGCACCCCACATCACTGAAGTACAGAGACCGCAGGCAACGAAGAGGAGAGCATTTACAGGAACCTGTGTACCAAGAAGGGCAACTTTAAGAGTCTCAGGAAGGAACATTCCCACAACAAGGAGAAGGATACCTGCCGAGCTCACTGCAATCATCATGGTGCGGCTTGAAACCTTACCTCCGATCACACTTGCCACAAGACGTCCGCAAAGCATGAGGAACCAGTATGCTCCTACAAGAGTACCGGCAACGCCTGTAGCGATATTGAGACCGTTCACGTCAGTCAGATAAAGGTTCACGATATTAGGAATACCTACCTCGATACCCACATAAAGGAAGATTGCGATTGCTCCGAATACGAAGTGTCTGTATGAAAGCGCACCCTTGATGCTCTCGAGAGTTCCTTCCTTCTTCTCGTCCTTTGCAGCTGCAGCAGCCTCGAGTTCAGGCTCAGGAATATCAGAAAGGAGAATGATCACAAATGCGAGAGCGAAGATACCCATAGCGATGAAGAGCGCAAGGTTCACGTCAGCAACCTGTGTCTTTTCTGTAACCTCACCGATGAGCATACCTGCCAGTACAGGAACGATTGTAGCTGAGAGAGAGTTGCATGAACCTGCGATCTGGATGAGCTGGTTACCTCTGTTTCCACCACCACCGAGAGTGTTGAGAAGCGGATTGACAACGGTATTGAGCATACACATTGAGAAACCGGACACGAATGCTCCGAGGAGATATACGGTGAAGCTTCCGAAAATACCTGAGAGGTATGAAATGCCGACTCCGACAAAACCTACTGTCACGGCAGCAAGGGCTGTGAACTTGTATCCCTTGCCCTTGAGGAGGAAACCTGCAGGAAGTCCGAGGAAAGCATAAGCGATGAAGTTCGCTGCGTTTCCGAGCTGCGACATGAGGTTAGTGGCTCCGAACTGGGCTTTTGCGATGATACCCATAGGGTTCTGGAGACCTGTGACGAATGAAATCATTGCAAAGAGGAAAAAGCAGATTCCGATTGCAAAGACATTACCTTTTTTTGCGTTCTTTTCCATTTTTATCAGTTTTAAAGTTTAATGATCCGGTTAGTGATTCGATTATATTCTGTTAGTAAAGCGGAGACGGATAGACACCTGTATCGGCAAATTCCTGAAGCTTGGCTACAACTCCCGGACGGTCTTCCTTGAAGGTCACACCGAACCATTTCGAAGATGTCTTGAGGAGTTCGCATCTGCCTTCGTTCTTCCTGATGAAGCTGTCGATCACGTAAGGAATGTAGAACTCGGACTTGAGTTCGCCTGCATTCTCGGCAAGGAATTCCTTGAACACGCTCTCGCTCTTCTCGAAATAATCAGGAGTGAATCCCCACATGTTCATAGAACAGAGAGCCTTCGGAGCAAGATGCACCACCGATCCGGTCACGCTGTTGCGGCCATAGATGCATCCATCCTCTTCGCGTGCGATCTCGTGATGCTCCACGACGCTGCTAAGATAACCGCTGATGTCGGCAGTACCGATACCTCTTGACACCTTGCCCGATTCCGACAATGTATTTTCGAGTTCGAAGCCGACAAGCGCATACTGGCCTTCTGTGTTTTCGTGAGCACGAAGCCAGTCTGCAAGGACGCGGAAAGAGTCGCGGCCGTAGAAATCGTCACCGTTGATCACGGCAAAAGGCTCGTTGATGACTTCCTTTCCCATAAGCACCGCATGAGCGGTTCCCCATGGTTTCTGCCTTTCCGGATTCATAACGTATCCCTCAGGAATCTTGTTCAGTTCCTGAGATACGAACTCAAGCTGAAGCGGCTCGCCGTCAACACATTTCACATGTCCGTATTTCTCTTTCACAGCCTTCTCCATATCTGCTCTGAAATAATCTCGCACGATATATACTATCTTGCCGAAACCGGCGTTGACTGCATCATAGATCGAATAATCGATAATGGTCTCTCCGTTAGGACCGAGAGTATCCAGCTGCTTCAGACCGCCATAACGGCTTCCCATTCCGGCAGCAAGCACCAAAAGTGTAGGTTTCATGTCTTAGGTATTAAAAAAGTTTCACAAATACTTCCATAGCCTGATATTCGGCCATGCCGAGTTCGTTGTAAAGACGGGCTGTGTTCTGGGTCCTTTCCTCGGCTCTCTGCCAGAATTCACGAGGATCCTCGCCAGGGAACGGCACGATGTCCTTCTGCGACAGATGGCGATAGATGGCATGACGCTTCTTTATCACCTCGTCAGGACTGAGAGGAACTGCCATGTCAACCTTGCCGAGCTCCCATTCCATCCATGCACCGCGGTAGAGCCATACATGGCATTCCTTGAGCCACTCTTCGCCCTCAAGCTGATTGAGAGCCTCGAGAACAGCCTCTGTGCAGACACGATGGGTTCCGTGCGGATCGGCGAGGTCACCTGCCACATAGATCTGATGAGGCTGTACCTTTCTCAACAGATCGAGAATGATGTCGATGTCGGCCTGTGTCCTTTCACCCTTCTTGATTCCGCCTGTCTCATAGAAAGGAAGATTAAGGAAATGGGTGTTGGTCTCGTCATTCAGACCGAACGATCTCACTGCGCTCTTAGCCTCTGCACGACGGATAGCTCCCTTGAGATTGAGAAGGGCGCGAGGTTCAGGCTCGCCCGGACGTTTCGATGCCACGATTTCCTTCACTTCATCGAACCTGTCACCGAAACCGAGCTCGCGGGCAGCATCCATATGCTGGAGAACCACGTCATCATGAACAGCAACGTTTCCTGAAGTCTCGTATGCTACATGCACGTCATGACCCTGCTCCACAAGGCGGATGAATGTACCTCCCATCGAAATCACGTCGTCATCAGGATGAGGTGAGAATATCACCACTCTCTTAGGGAAAGGGGAAGACGGAACCGGTCTTGTAGAGTCATCCGCATCAGGCTTTCCTCCCGGCCATCCTGAAATTGTATGCTGGAAGTCATTGAACACATTGATATTGATCTTGTCGAAAGGACCGTATTGCTCGAGGAGCTCGCCAAGACCGTTCGCAAGATAATCACCCTGAGTGAGCTTGAGAATAGGCTTGTGAACCTGCTCGCAGAGCCATACTACAGCCTTCCTGATGAATTTAGGAGTCCACTCGCATGGACCGACAAGCCATGGAGCCACGCGACGGGTAAGCTGGGTCGCTGCGTTCTCATCAACATAGAACGAGATATTGTCATGAGCCTGAAGATATGATGCAGGGCATACCGGACTTACAGGATCCTCTGCGACCTTCTTTACCACATCGGCCTTGTCCTCTCCCCATGCCATGAGATGGATCTTCTTTGCGCTCAGCATTGTAGAGATACCCATGGCTATAGCCTTGTCAGGAGTTTCATTCAGGTTTCCCGCAAATGTCTTGATCTGGCGCTTCTTGGAAGCATATGGAAGAAGAACGGTTCTTGTACGGCTGTTCTCCGATGCACCTGCTTCATTGAATCCTACCTGGCCCTTCTCTCCGATACCCATGACGAGAAGGTCGAGATTGCTGGCCATCCTGTCATATTCTGCACAGAATGCTGTCACGAATGCACTGTCATGCGCCTCCGTAAGCTTAGGCACATGTACATTCTCCGGCTTCACATCGACCTTGGCAACAAGCTCTTCATAAAGCCTGCGGTTACGGCTGAAATGATCTGCAGGAGCCGGATAGTATTCGTCGATGCTGAAAATCTCGACATTTCTGAATGACACCTCGCCGGCATTGTAACGTCTTACCAGTTCCTTGTACAATTCGACAGGAGACGAACCGGTCGAGAGACCGAGACGGAATACTCCTTCGTTCTCATTGATCGAATCGATTATCTTTTCTGCAATACGCGCGCTTGCTGCAACCTCGTCTTCATATATATGAGCCGGGATCCTTTCGTAAGTGTGCTTGATTCCGTTTGGAAGGCCTGATTCCAACAGGCCGCCATCTTTTGGTAAAGTGAATTTGCCCATCTTAGAAACTGTTTAAATTTTTCTCCGAAAAATCATTAATTATTGAAACTGAATAAATCTATTTGCCTATTATATGTCTTTTCGGCATATTTTTCCTCTTTTCATCGTCAGATAGCACCGCTATCCTCCTCTGAAAACAGAAAAAATCTTCTCGAAAATACATCATAATATTTCAAATGATAAAAATTTAAACAGTTTCTTATTTTATGATTGAATTAGCTATATCGATAATCTGCTGTGCAAGGGCATCGGCAGCTTCCCGAGTGGCAGCCTCGGCATAGATGCGGATGATCGGTTCTGTGTTCGAACGACGCAGGTGAACCCACTCCTTGCGGCTCTCGAAGGAAATCTTCACACCATCGATGGTGTTGATGTCCTCGGCAGCATACACATTCTTTATCTCATCGAGAATCCTGTCTATGAGAGCCTTGTCAGAAAGCTCTATCTTGTTCTTGGCTATCACATACTGAGGATAGGTCTTGAGAAGCTCGGAAACCTTCATCTTCTTGTATGCAAGATTGGTGAGGAACAATGCGACTCCCACCATCGCGTCACGGCCGTAATGAAGGGCAGGATAGATGACACCGCCGTTGCCTTCACCTCCGATCAGGGCACCGCACTCCCTCATCTTCGTAGTCACGTTCACCTCACCTACGGCAGCGGCATGATACTCGCCACCGTACTGCTCGGTCACATCCCTCAACGCCCTCGAAGAAGAAAGGTTGGAAGATGTAGTCATCGAATATGGAGCAGCAACCTCGTCCATAGACTTTCCGGTCGCAAGCGCCTCGTCATAGACACGTGAAAGAAGATAGTCAGCCACGCTGACAAGTGTATATTCCTCGCCGAAAGGCTTGCCGTCCTCGCAGATCAGTGCAAGACGGTCAACGTCAGGGTCAACGGAAATACCGAAATCAGCCTTGTTAGAGACCACAGCCTCGCTGAGCTCTACAAGATGAGCAGGAAGAGGCTCAGGATTATGAGCAAACTGGCCGGTAGGCTCGCAGTTCACGCACACGCACTCGACGCCCATACGCTCGAGAAGGCGAGGCATGATGATGCCTCCCACCGAATTGACAGCATCGAGAGCTACCTTGAAATGAGCATTTCTCACTGCTTCGACATCGACTGCAGGAAGAGCAAGTACAGCATCGAGATGAGCATCCGTGAAATCCCTTTCCTCGATGTCACCAAGGCTGTTAACATCGGCAAAATTGAAATCTTCCTGCTCCGCGCACTCCAGAATTGCCGCACCTTCGGCCGCATTGAGGAACTCGCCTCTCTCGTTGAGAAGCTTCAGGGCATTCCACTGCTTAGGATTATGGGACGCCGTAAGGATGATACCACCGTCTGCCTCCTCGAATACGACAGCCATCTCAGTGGTAGGAGTAGAGGCGAAGCCTGCCTTGACCACATCCACACCGCAAGCGACGAGCGTGCCGCATACCAGCTGCTCGACCATCTCGCCGGAAAGACGTGCATCCTTGCCGACCACAACCTTATATCTTTCGCCTTCCGCCTTCGGACGACGCTCGCGCATCTTCTCGCAATAGGCATATGTGAATTTAACTATGTCAAGAGGCGAAAGACCTTCGCCCGGTGCGCCACCGATTGTGCCGCGGATTCCTGAAATCGATTTGATTAGTGTCATGTCAAATGTAATTTGTTACAAATGTAAGTTATTTTTTCATTCTTTCCTTAAAGAATTTCTCATACTTGCCGGACCAGCCTGAAGGATAGCTGTGACCCATCTCCGGATCGATGACCATTTCCTTGTCCTCCGTGTCAAGATTGTTGAAGGCGGCGAAGTTGGTGTGAGGAGGGCAGGTGCCGTCCTGAAGTCCGCTGCTCGCCAACACCGCGCACGAAATTCTTGTGGCAAGATTCTTCGTGTCATAATAAGAGAGGAAAGCATACATTTCCTCATCGGTCATGGTGCCCTGATTGTCCTTGGCGACATTTCCGGGCCATGAGACGATGTTGAAATAATCCGGATAATCTCCGAGGAAGGCCACATTGGCTGCAAGTGCCGTGAAAGGATAATCACTGAGCGCCGCTGCAGCATATGACAGGGCACCGCCCTGGCTCGAACCTTCTGCGAAGAGGTTGTTCATGTCGCTTGTCTCACGGGTAGCCATGAAGCGGATTGCCTGCACACAGTCAAGGAAGGCACCTCTGTAGTAGAAGCCGTTCTTGTCGCCGAAATTGAATCCGAACCAGTTGTACTCATCCTTCGGATCAAGGATGGAAGCATACTTGCACGGATCCTTGGCTGTCCATTCGCCATGCTCTGCGATCCACTCTTCTTTCTTTTCATAGGCCGCCGCACGGTTGTTATGATACTGTCCGCGTGTCGAGAGATAGAACTCGGCGTAGTCGCCCGAGCCACCGGTTGGAACCGTTACGGCACCTCCGCGGTCATCCCATCCGAAGAAATGCATGAGGACAGGATGCTTCTGTCCGTCCTGAGGCTCCACATAGAAACCGCGGACAATTACAGGATCTCCTTCAAGGCCGTTCGGAGCAGACTGCATCTCCACGAGATAGACCTTGCGCTTGTCGCTGCTCTTCGATGTCACCTCGGTGAGAGTCACGGTCTCGCCTTCCTTCAGTTCAGGAAGATAAGTCTTTGCCTCAGCCCAATATTCATCGAAATCAGGCTGCATGTCAGGAGCGGAAACCACATCATAAGGCGAGATTCCGAAGAAGAATGAACGAGCGGTCTTCTTGCCGACCATACACTTTGCCTTATAGAATCCCGGTGCAAGGTCTTCTTCCGTGGTCATTGTCACTTTCATGCCGCCTGCCGGCACCTCGAAGCTCTTTTCCACTGTAGTGACGGACTTCTTGAGATCGGTCGTGATCTGCATCTTGACGGTCTCGGTCACAGCCACATCATTAGGGTTTTCAATTTCGATGACGACAGCCGGTCTGGCATCCCATACCCAGTTGTCGGTCACAAGCACAGTTCCTTTGAGGGGCTGCAGCTCCTCCTGTTCAGTCTGCTCCTGATCCTGCTCAGGTTCAGGTGCCGGAACCGGATCGGTACAGCTGACGAATGTCATAGCCATAAACAATACGGCTACCTGGAAGAAAAACGGATACTTCTTCATAATCATAACTATTTGATAAGATTCTTGAT
This sequence comes from Bacteroidales bacterium, assembly GCA_017472115.1. The sequence continues at coordinate 13,499 of JAFUQW010000142.1, forward strand.
TTTCTGTGAAAGCTCGGCGTTTTCATATAGTCCGACAAAATCTTCGGAATGAGGGCCGAAGGCAAAGACAGGGATGGCGACTCCGTTGTGACCGGTGTTCGAGAAATTCACTGACACCCTCTGCTCCGCCACGCTTCCGTCGAGAAGAGTCATTCCTCCTGTGGCATGGTCTGCAGTGACGATCACCAGAGTCTCTCCGTCTTGAGCAGCCCATTCGAGCACAGTGCCGACGGTGCGGTCGAAGTCAAATATCTCTTCCATCACGAAACCCACCTTGTTGGCATGTCCCCAATCGTCGATGCATGATCCTTCCACCATAAGGAAGAATCCGTCCTTGTTGTCGAGAAGTTCGAGAGCCTTCCTGACCGATGCCTGATGGGCATCTCCCCTGTCCAATGCAGGAGGAAGCTCCATATAGGCGGTAAGAGCCACTACAGGACCTTCCGTCACAGCTTCAAGAGCCTCCATGTCCTTCACGAAAGTATAGCCCTTGGCCCGGACCTCTGCAGTGAGGTCACGGCCGTCAGGTCTGTTCTCCCACCATCTGAGTCCGCCACCGAAAAGGAAATCCAGCCCGCTGTCAACGAACTGAGCGGTGATGTCGTAAAGGCTGTCGCGATGAGCGGCATGTGTGGAGAATACGGCAGGAGTGGCATCACAGATACGGCATACGACCGAAGTTCCGGTCTTCATGCCCTTTGACTTAGCGTATTCCGACAAGGTCTGCAACGTCTCATTCACGGGTGACATCGCGATCTTGCCGTTATTTGTCTTGGAACCGGTGGCGAGGGCCGTACCGGCGGCAGCGGAATCAGTCACGAGACGATTTGCCGAATATGTCCACTGAATACCTGTATGCGGAAAATTGTCAGTTATGTTGAGACTGCGGCCGTTGCAGATCCATGCGGCGCTGAGCTGCTCGAGCCCCATTCCGTCACCGATCATGAAGATGACATTCTTCACCTTCTTTCCCTTAGGCTGTGTCACGGATACAGGTTCATAAGCCTGATACATCGTGTAGTGGTCATCCTCCTCGAAATTGTTGACCGCATAGCGTGACTTGTCCCTCGAATCGGGATCCTGCTCCTGTGCATAGGCAAAGGAAGCAGCAAAGCATAATGACAATGCTATTGAAAAACTGAAAAAACGTTTCATATCGGTATTATCTTCTATAAATCTTCCTGTAATTTGTGCTGTATATCTTCTCGAGAACAGCCTCGTCAAGATCAAGTCCGTGCAGAGGCCAATGATATGTCTGTGAAGGTGAGTAGAAATGCTCGTCATCCGACTCCAGGATCCTCCACTGGAGGTCATACATGCTGTCGCCCGGATGATTGTCCGTACCGAATACTATCCTGTCGGCATATCTTTCATAAAATCTTTTTGTCGCGCGTGGAGTCGCACATGACTCCAGATGCCTTGCTGAATTGTCGATATAGAGATTCGGATTCCTGTCAAGTACGGCAGCCAGAGTCTCGTAGTCATGTCCGATATTCATGAAATGACATGCCACGAACGTAGTGCCCGGATTCTTGCGGCAGGCATCTTCGAGAGTCGCCGCCACCTCATAAAGGCCTAAGGTGCCTTCCACGGACATGTCTATCTTCCACTTGGCGGCATTCATATATCCGTCATTATGCTCGTCCAGTTCCTCATACATCCACACAGGATCTCCGACATGGCAGGTCACAGGCATACCTAATTCGGCACACTTGGAAAATACCGGCACCAGCAGGTCATCATTGAAATGCAGGCCCGGCTCCCTGACCATCCTCGACAACTTCTCGCCAAGTCCCTTGTCTATGAGTTCGCCGACTCCAACCGCGCCCTTGTTCCTGCACCTTTCAAGTTCAGCCACGGCCTTGGCGGGAAAATCAGGAGTTCCCCATGACGACATATCGATTCCGCAGCACAGCTCGAATCTGTCGGAAACACTTTTGTACAAGTCATAAAGGGCATCGAACTCCTCACCGTATGCACCTGTATGAACGAATATCCGTTCGATATTGTTCTCATCCATCAGCTTCACCCAACTCCTTATGTCATCGGCATTTTTCAGGTAGGCATGGGAATGCATGTCTGTGACCGGAAAAGATGCGCTGCGTATATCCGAAACTGGTATCTTGAATACAGAGACCGGTCTGTAATCGGCAAGCTTGAGATTCTCTGAGAAATCAGCAGCCTGAACAGCATCGGAACGTCTGCCGCATGACACGGCACACAGCGACAAAAGCAGAATAACAAATATATTTTTCATGATACCTGACATATAGATAAATATTCTAATGATATGACTTCTCAATGACACCTTCAGGAGAGAGGAGTATGCGGAACGGCAGGTGAGTGAGGTCGTAGGAATCTGCTACCTTGTCCATTCCGTCCGGACACCACAGGAATGTCCATTTCCCGATCACAGTATCCGTCAGTCTTGTCCTGATGTTATCAATATGCCGTGGAGAGCCGTTGACAAGAACCGCCAGCAGGCATATATCCTTGAAATTGAACAATCCTGCATTCTCTTCCAACTTGTCGAAACATGAAGGACAGTCGGCATCAAGGAAAAGAAGGAGAGTCTTACGTCCCCTGAAATCAGCCGGCCTGAACTCATTGCCATCTCTGTCCGCAAGTCTGAGATCCTCAGGGAAAGAGCCTACACCGTTCTTCGCAAGGAGCGATTTCATTTCGGAATAGTACTCAAGCATATAATCCTCCAGAATCTTGTCTTCCAGAATCTTGTCTATGAAATTCCCGAAAAGGGCGTCATTTCTGTAGGGAGAATCCATATAATGCAGGCCGGCCTCGAACCATCCTGACCACACCATATAGGCCACATGGTTGAGAGCGGCAGAATCCAGAAATGCATTCATCTGAGGCACGGCGACTTCATGCGGCACAGCATTCAGCAGATCCACATAGGCATAGAACTTATCCTCCGCCGCATCGATGTCATCAAACGAATCCAGCGATCTGAAGTCATGAGAATCCCAGTAAGTGGAAAGTTCCTGTGCCGGATCGGCACAGGAACTGACTGCGACAAAAGTCGCGACCACCAATACTAACCAAATTAACCAATATCTGTGTTCTTTCATCTTATATCTGCGTCATATTCAATCTTCTGTCCCGGCACGAGATGTCCGCATACGATCTCCGGTACGGCATGCTCAGACACACCTTCACCGCTCACCACTACCCACTGCTCCTCGCCCGGCATCAGATTCTTCAGCGAATAATCACCCTTTGCACCTCCGACCGACACATAAGCGTCCCTGTATATCGGAGCCACACCGATGTTCGCCACAAGCACGGCTGCAGAATCCTCCTTGACACGGAAATCCCTCAATTCGAATCTGTAACCCATCGACATCGAAGCTTCCTTGACCCTGTCCATGCTCTGATAACGCGGCTGGTCGTTGCCGTTGATGTAAGTCATGTGGTATTTCGCCACCTCATCCTCGAACCTGCGGCCGTACATTCCTGCGGTATCGAGACAATGCTGCTGATCGAAATCGGTGTAGTAGCTGAACTCTCCTCCGCAAGGTGCCTTCTTGTAACGCTCTTCGCCGAAGAACATCCAGCAGTCCCTGTTGTATTCATTATGCGTCTTGTGCATGAAAGAGTCATCGAAGTTTCCGAAACGGATGTCGAGAAGTTCCGGCTGAGCCTTCAGAGGTGAATACGTATCATCAGCCGCATCGATGGAAATGCTCCATGTGGTGTTCTTGAAATAAGTGTCCATCTCCCTGAAGAACTTCGCCTGGAATTCCTTCGAAGGGAAGGTCTGACCTATCTTCCTCGGTCCGTCATAAATATGATACTCCGCCCAGAGTCCGAATCCTGTCTGCACGAATGCAAGACGCGGATCATTGTCGTAACGCTCGGCAAAACGCTTGTGGAAGTCGAGGTGGAACCTCTGCAGTTCCTCGCAGCGCCAGTCAGGGAAATACGTGTCCCTGCCCTCGCTCTTGCCTACAGTCTCTTCGTATCCCGGCCATGCCTTGATATAGTCAGGCACGGAACACTGCTGACCGACATAAGTGTAGCGGAAGCGTACCACCAGCTGATGCCCGCGCGCCGCCACCTGCTCCAGCAGCTTGTCCATAGGGGTCCAGTCATACACATCCTTTCCCTTGCATACGTCATTGTAGAGCATATATGCAAATTCGAGCTGGATCTTGTCCTTGCCGGTCACACATCGTCCGTTGGTTGTCCAGAGGACGATACCTGTCATAGGCTGCACATTCTCCACCTTGCTCTGAAGAGGAACACGGTCAAAGTCTGCATATTCCTGATCCTTTCCTGAAGGAGTGCAGGCAGCTGCAGCCATGATGGCAATCAATGTCAATATCTTTTTCATAGTTTAAAATGTGAAATCTACTTTGAAAAGGTATGATGTATCGGAATCATCGGCAACCCAGACACAGCTGCGCTCATAGTCAAGATATACCGACTCGCAGTTGCCCGCATAGTTCACCTTGTAGGTCGCAAGATGCTTTGTCGCGTCACCGTTGAAGAGATAGATCGACTGGGTCTCGGAATCGATGATCCAGATCTGGTCCTTCACCGGATCATAGCAGATGTCAGCGATCTCCTGGCATCCGATGGCCACGGTCTTGAGACTCTTCTTCCACACCACCTCACCATCGAGAGTATATGCCCACAGAGTCGCACCGGTCTGAGCACCCACAAGAAGCATATCATCCTTGTACCATGCGATACCCTCGACTCCGCTGTTGCCGTAATCTTCAGCATCTTTCACACGGAAGATTTCCTCAGCCTTCTTATAATCAGGAGCCTTCACGACACCCACCCAGTTGCTTTCGCAGCCGAGATAAAGGTCGCCGGTAGCAGGATCTATGGTCACAGACTCCATATCGAGAGACTGCTTGAACACCTGCTCGAACTCTCCCTCGAAGCCTATCTTGCCGAGGACGCCCTGGTCACCGACACCCCAGAGGAATGATCCGTCAGTGTGGAGGCAGAGACCTGAAAGTTCCTGAACATCAACAGTATATTTCTCATATGCTCCCTTGACAGGAGTGCCCGGCTCGTTCTCGAAAGGAACGGAAGCTGTAGTCACACAACGCACGGCAAAGCCGTTGGAAGTAGGCTTTGTGCCGTTTCCGTATGACGCACCGCCCTCGCTCTCATTCGGGAATATGCGGAGATTGTATGCACTGACACCGTCAGATCCCGGACGCGAGCTCCATACGCGTGTGCCGACACCGTACTGCGAATAGTCTCCGCCTGTAGTGATATAGCCTCCAAGAGGGAACACCGCCTGAGGGTCTCCTACAGTGAACATATATGCGGCAGGATCATATTCCCAGCCCGGGAGCTCCCACGGATAGTTCGAGAATATGACAACTTCCGAACGATACGGCACCTTGTATCCAGGAGGACATGGGTCGTACATGGTCTTGGTGCTGTACCAGAGATCTTCTTTTGTGGCACCGTTCCAATGTCCGTCGTAATCCGCGAACACGGTAGGATTCTTGAGAGCCTTCGACGTACTCATCTGTCCTCCGTAAAGGGTCATCTTCTGACCTGCAACGGAAGCCGGAGTTCCGGCAGCGAAATCAGCCACTCCCGGGAACGGATCCTTGCGGCCCCACTGATAGAAAAGTCCGGCCGACTCAGGAGAAGCACCTTCCGCAGTTGCAGCCACGAGAGCACCGAGATTACGGTCCATCGACTTCTTCCTTGAAATACCGTAAAGATTCTCTGTTATCGGGGTTTCAGGCACCCAGATGTGCCAGCTCCACATTATCACGCCCATGTCGTTCTTTGCCGCGATGACGGCATTGCCCGGATGGAAACCTTCGGCAACACGGAAATATACCTGATCTTTTTCGAAATCAACGGCAGAAACGACGCTCTTGGAAGTAACCTCTCCGGTTGTTCCCCAAGACTCCCAAAGCACCTCGACAGAACCTATAGATGCCAACGGAGCAGTGCTGTTGCCCTTCACGGCCTTGAAAGTATATACGCCCGGCTCTGTCACGACATAGCAGTTGGCAGTTTCGGATACACCGAGATCCACTGCACCCGCAGTCGGGATAGACGACTTATGCGTATCCGCAGCCGGTCTGCTGTAATCCGTAAGCGATGATGTGATGTCACCCAAAGCGATGAATCCGCTTCTCTTGATCTCATATGCCTTTTCCGTGTAGAGGGTCTTGACCGGCTCCTCACCCTTATAGAACACAAGGTGGAATCCGTCAACAAGCTTCGGTTCGTTCGGGAAACAGATATGATTTACGACCGCACCGTCAGCCACCACACTGCCCTTGATGGAAGTCATCTCCGAACCTTTGCTTGAGGAATATATCTTGGCATTGGAGTTGACGCGCGATGTCAGATAGCTGTAGCCTATCAGCTCGTCATTGTTGCCTTTGATCTCATATGAATCGAAATCACCGGTGACTGTGAACGAGAAACCGCCCACAAGATATTCGAAAACGAAGGTCTCCCCGACATCATAACCGCTCAGCAGAAGGGCATTCGTTGCAGTGAAAGTATTCTTGTCCTTGCGCTGATCCTCACTTTTTACAAGTTCACCCGGATAAGCTGCATAAAGTTTCGATTTCACACCTTTCTGTTCGTATGGCGCGATACCCTCGACACTCACATAGCAGGTCTTGCCGTCGGTAGAGATGTCTCCGGCTGTCAGTGTGACAAGCACTTCATCGGCAGAAGTCTCACCATGAACCAGAATACGGTCACCGGGAAGCCATGCCGCCTTTCCATCCGAAACCTCGGGAAGAATCAGGGCATGCTTGCCTTCGATATCGACAGGTCCGATCTGGTCTATCGGTTCTTCACATGAAATGAAACATGCGCACGCAGCGACAATGCATAAAATCCTTTTCATATCCTAAATATTGAATTCGAGTATCTTGTTGTATCCTGTAGTCTCATCCCAGATGTCATCGTTGGCCAGACGGATCGAGAAGAGAGGGTTGTCGTGAAGCGTCGGCTTAGGATCCGGAAGATTGAGATAGAGAGTGCATCTGCCGGATGCATCATCAGGAATCCTTATAACCTTGTCGATATTGAATGTCCTTCCGGCAAACCAGTAGCGAGGATCGATGTCATTCATCTCATAGACAGTCTTGCGTCCGTTTCCATCCACGAGGACAAGTTCGAATGCACGACCGTTCATCGGAGCCGCGAATCCGGTATTCCTGATCTGAAGCACTACATTGAAATCCTTTCCGGCAGCCGCCTCGGAATGATAGACATCGGCAAGCGAAAGTCTGTAACCGAGACGCCTCTCCACTTCATCCCAGCAGTTTCCGTCTTTCCACACCTTATGCACCTGACGGTTGTATTCGCTGTTGAGATATGTCCAATGGTAGTCCTCCAGGTCCTTGAGAGTTACGTCACATTCGCAATACTGAGATACCGCACATGTCTCTCCGCCCATCAGCACATATCTGGTGTCCCTCTTCCAATACTCGCGTGACGCATCGTTGTCAAATGTTCCCTGATCATTGGCAGAAGCCCCGAAGCAGTCGTTGAAACCGCTCAGACGCGCTTTGGCCGATCCGTCGTATGCAGTGGCAAGAGTCAAGGTGTCACGATAGCCTGTCGCATACATCATCCTCTTGAACATAGGGGTACGCAGACCTACGGAACGATCTGCAGGAAGAGCGTCGAGCATGGCATCTATCACTTCCTTGCGGAGCGCATGCTCTTCAGGGGTATCGGGACCGAACACGAAGTTCTCCGTGTAGTACCACTCTCCCCAGACTCCCACGAAGCCTGCCTGGAGGCACATGATCACATCTCCATATTCCTGAAGGATAGGCTTGATGTTGCTGATATGCTTCTGCACGATCTCAGGCTTGGCATCCCACGGCTTCTCGGATTCGCTGTCGGAATATGCGAACCTCATGACGCACTTCGCGCCGTTTTCCCTGAGGACCTGCATATTTGCCCTCACCATCTGAAGGAATTCGTCACTGATGTCTCCATCCATATACTGCTTAGGATAGAATCCCATGTAGAAGATAGTCCTGTTTTCGAGTCTTGCAGACCTGATCCTTTCGGCAGTGATAGGAGAAGCGGTGGCACGCTTGAAGCTTGCAGTCGAATAGAATCCTCTTTCAGGATTAGGAAAGACTGCATCGGACTCGGTAAACGAGATATGGTTGAGATGGCTGTAGTCCGGCAGGACATCAGGCTCATGCTGTGAGTTGTCCGGTTCCTTATCTTCCTTCAGCAGCGAAGTGATGTCACCGAGATCGATGAATTCACCGCGTGAGATATTGATTTCGCCCTCGGTATCCAGCATCATCACACGCTTGCCCCCCTTGCAGAGATACAGCTTGTAGCCGTCTTCAAACGAAGGTTGCTTGAAAGGAAAATATATGTAGTTGACAGTAGTTCCATCTGCGGTCACAGCACCTGAGACAAGGGTCTTTTCACCGACCTGTTCCATACCAGCGATATGGACCTTGTCAGTCATGCGGCATGTCACCTCGTCGTAACCCACGGTCTCGCCGTAATTGCCGGCAAACTCGTATGAATCATAGTCTCCGCTGACCTTGAACATGAAAGCTCCGGTAATGTATTCGAATACTATTGTCCCGGCTTCTGTGTCATAGCCGCTGAGCAGGAGGTTGCCCGGATTGACGAAGGTATTCCTGTCCTTGCACTCGCCCTCGTTCTTCACGAGATCCGCAGGATATGCAGCAATGTATCTTACATTGACGTTCTGAGCCTTGTACGGTTTCAGTCCCGAAAGATCAACTGTGAACAATGTGTCATCCTTGATATCTTCCGCTGTCAGAGTCACGATCTTCTGATTGTCCGAACTTCCTCCATGAAAAAGGATCTTGTCTCCGGGCAGCCATGCGGTCTTGCCGTTCTCGACAAGAGGAAGGACACAAGAGAATACGGTTCCCCCTTCTTCTTCAGGTTCAGGAACAGGAGGGGCAGGCCTCTCGCATGATGCTGTCAGCACCATGGTCATCAGCAGTAAAGAAACAATCCTTTTCATAGTATCGGTCATTATGCGGTTCTATAATTCAAATTCTATCAATCTGTTGTATCCTGTCTTGCCGTCCCAGGTACCGAGATTGGCAAGACGGATGGAGAAATACGGATGATCGTGAAGCGCCGGTTCCGGGTCGGGCAGATTCAGATAAAGCGCACATTCTCCAGAAGCATCAGAAGGTATGGTCACCTCCCTGTCGATAACTATCTTCTCCCCTGCAAACCAATAGCGCGGATCGAGATCATCAAGTTCATACACAGACTTTTTTCCGTTCCCATCCACAAACACGAGTTCGACATCCCTCGGATTCATCGGCGCGGCAAATCCGGCATTCTTCAATTCAAGCACTATCCTGAACTTCTCTCCCGGCACTGCTTCCCGGGAATGATGTATTCCCGTAAGATAGAGCCTGTAGCCGAGTCTGATGAGGATTTCGTCATAACATCCATCCGACTCCCACCTGTTGGAGATTCCCGACGGACCGCTGAGATAAGTCCAATGATAATCCTCCATGTCCTTGAGCGACTGGACGCATTTGCAGTAATTCGAAATCTGGCAGGTCTCGCCTCCCATCATCACATATTTCGATTCCGTTTTCCAGAACTCTCTCGCCCCTTTCTCCGTAAATGTACCCATATCGTTATAGTCGGCACCGAAGCAGTCATTGTGAGCACAGATCCTCGCAAGATCGGAACCGTCATGAGCAGTTTCCAAAGTCAAAGTGTCTGCATAACTGTCAAGGAACATCCTCTTCTTGAACATCGGCGTCCTCACTGCAATCTGCCTGTCCGCAGGCAAGGCATCGAGAAGAGCCAGCATCACCTCCTTACGGAGAGCGTGTTCTTCAGGCGTCTTGGGGCCCTGTACGAAATGGTCTGTAAAAGCCCATTCTCCCCACACTCCTATAAATCCGGCCTGAAGGCAGAGGACAACATCGCTGTTGCGCTGCAGCACAGGCTTGAGCTGTTCTATATGACGATGGACCCATTCCGGAGAAGCATCCCACGGATGTCCCGTCTCGTACATGTCAGTCTTGTAAGCGAATCTCAGCAGGCACTTGGCACCTGTCTCCCTCAACACCTGCATGTTCGCATCTATCATGTCGAGGTATTCCTGAGATATGTCGGACTCCATAAAGTCCGTCAGATAATAGCCGGTATATATGATCGTTACCCCCAGAGCTCTCTGCTGCATCACAAACTTCGGCGAAAGTCGGTCCTGCGGGGTATAGTAGTTACCACCTGCATATAAGCCACGTTCCGGATTCGGAAAAGGATATTTTATCACGGTAACCGGCTCGCTGACCAGTCCGGGATACTTCGAATCCATGCCATCATCCTTGCCGATCGGAGAGCATCCGAGCAGCATCAAGGTCAGGCCTGACGCTATGATATGATGTGCAACTGACATTTCTCAGCCAGCCATGACATTCCTACAAAGTGAACTCGGCAATCTTGTTATATCCTGTAGCCTCATCCCAGATCTCGTCATTTGCAAGACGGATAGAGAATAGAGGATTATCATGCAGAACAGGCTTAGGGTCAGGAAGGTTGAGATAAAGAGTGCATGCTCCTGAAGCATCAGCCGGAATCTTCACTGTCTCATCGATGGTTATATCTTCACCAACGAACCAGTAGCGCGGATCGATGTTCTCGAAAGGATATACGGTCTTCTTTCCATTGCCGTCAACCAGGACAAGCTCTACTGCACGTCCGTTCACAGGAGCTGCAAATCCGGTGTTCTGAAGCTTGAGGACAACCCTGCTGTCAGCACCTGCAACCGGAGCCGACTCTGTATAGACATCTGTAAGAGAAAGTCTGTAACCGAGACGGCGCTCGATCTCATCCATACATCCGTCAGTCCTCCAGCGTCCGAGAACCTTGCCGTGATATTCGCTGTTGAGGTAAGTCCAGTGATAATCCTCCATATCCTTGAGAGAATTCTCGCAGGTACAGTATTTGGACAATCCGCAGGTCTCACCACCCATGAACACATATCTTGAATCCTTTCTCCAGAACTCGCGCGACTCCTCACCGCTGAATGTTCCCGTATCGTTGGCAGAAGCACCGAAGCAGTCGTTGAAGCAGCTGAGACGGGCACGTGGAGTACCGTTGTACGCAGTCTCGACAGTAAGAGTATCTGCATAACTCTCTGCATACATCATCCTCTTGAACATAGGCGTGCGGAGAGACACGGTACGGTCGGCAGGAAGGGCGTCGAGCATTGCATCGACAACAGCCTTGCGAAGGGCATGATCTTCCGGAGTCTTAGGATTGTAAACGAAATTCTCGGTATAATACCACTCACCCCATACTCCGACGAAACCTGCCTGAAATGTAAGGATGACATCACCGTACTCCTGAAGGATCGGCTTGATGTTCTGGATGTGACGATGCACGATCTCAGGTGTCGGGTCCCATGGCTTCTCGCTTTCGCTGTCAGAATAAGCTATGCGGAGAATACACTTTACACCGCCCTGTCTGAGAAGTTCGAAATTGGTTCTCATCAGGTCGAGGAATTCCTGTCCTATGTCTCCGTTCATATAATCGGTAGGATAGAATCCCATATAGTAAAGGGTCTTGTTGATCTTCCTCTGCGTCTCCATGCTCTTGAGGGTCACAGGAGAATCTGTTGCCGAATGGAAACTCTTCACGGCATAGAATCCGCGCTCAGGATTGGCAAAAGCCTTGTCCGACTCGGTAAAAGTCTGATGATTCATTCCTTCATATTCATCGGTCTTGCCGATAGGATTGCATGAGGCGGCCATGGAAATGAAAGCCGCAGCAAGAAGAATGGTTATGGTTTTCATGTTCGGTTTTATACTATAAATATGTGGTTTTGGGACATCCTGCCGCGGTCAGGCGGCAGGACATCAAAGATAATACAAATTATTTAACAACGTTCACTCTGAGGAGCGGTGCAAGACCTGACGGATTGTCATCTGTAACATTTGCGTTAGGAAGAACACCTACAGAGTTCCATTCCTGCTGGATGTCGAAACCTATACCGAAAGTGTCAGCAAGCTCTACGCCCATGAGCATCTCTCTGAGGAGTGAGAACTCATACTTGTTGCCTGAACCTGCACCTGTTCCGATACCGCTGCCTGAAGAGAGAACAGACTCACCCCAGAGCCATCCGCTTTCGCCGACTCCACCTTCCCAAGGATAAAGACCCGGATCATATGAGCAGAATGCACCTGCTTCCATTACTGCACCTTCCATATTCCACTCGCTGTGCGGATCAGTCCACTGGTCACCGTATCCACCGGTAGTGTCGCTGTTGTCAGCATCAAGATAAACATGGAAAGGAACCCACTCTGTGTCAGCAATCTCGTCCTCTACGAACTCGAAATAAACATTCACATAAACTGCGTCAGCATAAACCTTTACAGTCTTGAGGGCTGTGTACTTTGCATCAGCAGAGCAAGTTGCAACAGCAACCTTAGATGCATCGAGAGCATCCCAGTCAGCGAAATCACCGTCGATAGTGATAGGGCTTGAATACTCCTCTACGCACTCGCAAGGATCCTTGCCGCAGTCAGGGCAGAGGTTCTCATCTGTCTTGCCGCCATCCGGCTTTGTCTCCTCACATGCTGTGAAAGACATCATTGCTGCAGCGAAAATCGCTGCCAAAGTCATAAACTTTTTCATGATAAATTAGTTATTAATGGTTAATTGGTGGTTTAGGTTTGATTACTTATCCATTGTAACCTCAAGGAAGTTAACGCTTCCTGTTGTGTTCTCGTCAGTCACGTCAGTGTTAGGAATGCAACCTACACCATTCCATGCGCCTGTAGCATCAATGTCAGTAAGGATACATCCAAGGCTGAATGTGTCAGCGAGTTCTACACCCATGAGCATCTCGATCATGATAGCGAGCTCATACTTGTTGCCGTTACCTGCACCTGATGCAATGCCTGAACCTGCACCAAGAACCTCTTCCCAAGACCAAGCCCACTCTTCAGTTGTACCTGTATAGTGGAACATACCCGGGTCGAATGACTCCCATGTACCGTTTACGATGATGCTCTCATCCTCGAGGAGGTAGTCAACATTTGCCTGGCTGAGCCAATGCTCATCATCAGCGCCACCAAGGTCATTATCCTGATTGAGGTAGATATCGAATGCTGCTGTACCGTTGGTAAGTGCAGTCTCGTCATACTCGAAATAAAGGTTGACATAAACTTCATCAGCATAAACCTTGAGAACCTTAAGTGCAGGGTCTTTAGCCTCAGCTGCGCAAGTTGCAACAGCAACCTTAGATGCATCGAGAGCATCCCAGTCAGAGAAATCACCGTCAACAGTGATAGGGCTTACATACTCAGGCTCGCACTCGCATGGATCCTTGCCGCAATCAGGGCAGAGGTTCTCATCTGTTGTTGTACCACCGTTATCCGGCTTTGTCTCCTCACATGCTGTAAAAGACATCATTGCTGCAGCGAAAATCGCTGCCAAAGTGAAAATTTTTTTCATGATAAATTGAATTAATGGTTATAGTGGTTTTCTTGGGACATCCTGCCGCGGTCAGGCGGCAGGACATCGATATAGGAATGATTACTTGTTGATTGTAACCTCGAGGAACTTTGCAGCACCATTGGTGTTCTCATCAGTCACAGTGTCGTTAGGAAGGAGACCAACTGGCTCCCAGTTCTGTGAAACTGTGATACCGAAACCGAATGTGTCAGCGAGCTCGACACCATTGAGAAGCTCGATGAGGATTGCAAGCTCATACTTTGCAACTGTACCTGCACCTGAAGCAAGACCATTTCCTTCAGCAAGAAGCGGATTCTCAACATCCCAAGCCCACTCTACTTCCTGATCTGAACCGGTGTATGGATAGAGACCCGGATCGAAAGAAACTACAGCACCTTCTGAGTAGTATGCACCCTCAAGAAGAACATCCTGACCAGACTGACCAAGCCAGTTTTGATTTCCAGGATTCTCGCTGTTATCTGTATTGAGATAGATGTCAATCGGGCTGTCGCTTGTGATCTGATCAGCATCAACTTCCATAAGAACATTGATGTAAACCTCGTCAGCATAAACCTTTACAGACTTAAGAGCAGTCCACTTAGCGTCAGTTGCGCAAGTTGCAGAGGCAACCTTAGATGCATCGAGAGCATCCCAATCAGCGAAATCACCGTCGATAGTGATAGGGCTTGCATACTCCTCAGGGCACTCGCATGGATCCTTGCCGCAATCAGGGCAGAGGTTCTCATCTATTGTTGTACCGCCGTTATCCGGCTTTGTCTCCTCACATGCTGTGAAAGACATCATCGCTGCAGCGAAAATCGCTGCCAAAGTCATAAACTTCTTCATTTGTTTGTTTTGAAATTAATTTGATTGATGATATTTCGGATGGTTTTAGTAATTCTTGCCATTACCTGCGATTCCGCTGACAGAAGTCTCCTCGAAAGGAATGCAGTATGGATATCTGAAGTCCATGCCTTCCATATCGATGACTTCCCAGTCCTGAACACCTGCAAAGCGGCGGTCCATAGGCTTGCCGTTTCTGTAGAGGTCGATCGCACGGTGTCCCTCGAAGCAGAGCTCGAGACGACGTTCGTCGAGAACCACGTCAACGATGTCAGTATAACCCTCAGCCTCGTATGCAGCCGCATCTGCCCAAGTAGGGATGCCGGCTCTTGTACGGATCACGTTTGTATATTTGAGGGCATTGGTAACATCACCCTTGTGAGCGTATGCCTCTGCTGCATTGAGAACGACCTCAGCCCAACGGAGCATTGCAGGAGAAGAAAGCATAGGATCGCCGTCCTGACCTGAGAACTTTGACATTGTGTATGCAGGGAATGTCTGACGGATACCCTGAGCAATTCCTACATTATCACGTACATAGACCTGAGTCTGCTTAGGACCGAGGAAGCCATCATTGTCATCCGCCACAGGATTACCCTTAGCATCCATATAATTCTCAATATAATACTCAGGATAGCCGGTTCTTTCAGTAGTTCTCTTGACAATATGGGTTACTTGCTTAGTTTCATCTTCTTCTTTACCAGTCACAGGATTTTTTATCTTCTTTCCTGTAGTATATTTATATGTGATCGTGTTTTCCGCAGCATCCATGTCAAAAGTAACGTTGTTGACATTTGCATTGAGACGGAATCTGTTCTCAGTGTCGATCACAGGCCAGTGAATCATCTTCTTGCCGTCGTTGGTAGCACCGATAGTTCCCCACTGTGAGAGACGCTTGTCCTCAGGATGACGGAAAATCAGCTGCATGAGAGGATCTGACCAGTACATCTCGCACCAACCTGTACCTCCGATAGAGTCCGGTGAGTAGTACATCGATGCAACCTGGCTCTTTGGAGAGTAGTCAGGGTCTGTAGCGAGCTTCGCGATGCACCAGAGAGTCTCCTTTGAAGTTCTTGTGTTAGGATAGTAGTTGGTGATGTCATCAAGGTTTGCTGCAGGATTGCCGCCAAGCATGTCCTCCGCAAGAGTGATACACTCATCCCACTTGCCCATGTAGAGATATACTCTGGTAAGAAGTCCGCGAGCTGCCTCATAGCCTATGAAACCTGCGTCACCGCGACGGGTACCTCCCTGCATGAGGTTTGCTGCCTCAAGAAGGTCAGCCACGATCTGCTCGTAAACCTCACCTACTGTTGCACGGGTAGTCACAGAGCAGTCTGTCGATGTACGGAGTACAACGCCAGGCTTGTCAGCGCCACGTGTATATGGAGTAGCGTAGAGGTTAAGCAGCTGGAGATGACAGAATGCACGCATGAAATAGTTCTCACCGATGAGGTGGTCTGTAGCTACAGACTCGCCCTTAACCATAGACTCGATATTCGAGTTGGCGCCATAGATGATCTTGTATGAGTTGTACCAGAAGTATGAAAGGTCAGCCAATGTAGGGTCATCGGTATAAGTCATGTTCTGGTAGAGAGGGTCGGTGGTACGGCCTGAAAGGGCAACGTTATCACCACGGAGCTCAGACATAAGGAGCACAAGACGAGGATACTCGTTACCTGATCTTGAGTTCGAATAGTCGATCCTGTCCTTGAACATTGAGTAGTTACCGTCAGTTGTGTAAACGGCAGCACCCGGATTCTCCTTGAGCATGGATGAAGTCATTGTGTCTGAACGGTAGAAATCCAGTTCGCAGGACACAAGGGCCGCAGCCGCTGCAAGCATAATTAATATCTTCTTCATAACAATTTCAGTGTTAAATCATTAGAAAGTAATCTGAATACCACCGACAACTGTCATAGGGACAGGGTAGTTGGTGTCATATGTACCATACTCTGTGTCGATCTCAGGGTCCATGCCGGAGAACTTCGAGAATGTAGCGAGGTTGTCACCTGAGACATAAACCTTGAGACCCTGGATGCGGGCCTTCTTCATCCATGCCTGTGGGAAGTCATAAGCGAGGGTCACGTTCTTGAGACGGAAGAAGCTACCGTCCTCGAGATAACGTGAAGATGTCTGGTGTGCATCGTTGTTACCGTTCATCTTTGGCTGAGGGTGAGTTGCGATGTCACCAGGTTTCTCCCAACGTGTCCAACCGAGACCGTTGTCATGAGACATCATGTTGTAGTCGGTGTAGGCACCGTCAGAGTCCATTGACACACGTGCTGAGTTGTAGATCTTGTTGCCATATACGAAAGCACCTGTAGCGTTGAGCGAGAGGCCCTTCCATCTGAGATATGTGCTCACACCACCCTGGAAGAGAGGAGATGACTTGCCGACATTCTGATATGTAGCCTCGGCATAAGTCTTGGTGAGAGTGACTGTTCCGTCCTCTTCGATCTTCTCCCATGTAGGGCTACCTGTCTCAGGATCGACACCGGCCCACTTAGGCATGTTCCATGTGAAGATGTCCTGACCTTCCCTTACGATCTGGAGACCCTGACGGAATTCACCGTTAGGAAGGAGAACGACTGTGTTCTTGTTGAAACCGAGGTTGAAACCGAGGTTCCAGCTGAAGTCTCTTGTGCTGAAGATATCACCGTCGATGGCAAGCTCGACACCCTTGTTGTTCACAGTACCTACGTTGTCCATGAATTCGAAGAATCCTGTTGATGGAGCGAGAGGAACTGCAAGAAGGAGGTTCTTGTTGTCGATGTTGTAGAGGTCGAGGGTCACGTTGAGTCTGTTGAAGAATGAAGCCTCGAGACCGAAACTTGTCATGTAAGCCTCTTCCCATCCGAGGTTAGGGTTCTTCTGACGCTGGAGGACAGCTGCCACGATGCCCTGATACTGAGCTGAAAGGCTGTAGATATCCTGCCAGAGGAAGTTCTCGATAGAGTCGTTACCGGTCTTACCGTAACCTGCGCGGATCTTCAGGAGAGAGATGGCGCTTACGTCCTGCATCCAGTTCTCCTTGTTGATGAGCCATGCTGCAGATACGCCAGGGAAATAACCGCCACGTGCCTGTGGAGCGAAACGTGAAGTCTCGTCATAACGGATAGATCCTGTCACGATGTAGCGTCCCTTGTATGAGTACTGAGCCTGTGCGAGCCATGCCCATGAACGTGACTTGTAGTTGTAACCGCCTACGCTCTGCATTACAGCGTTGCTGAGGGAAGCCTGTCCTGCAGGCATGTCAGTACCTGAAGCTGAAGTGCTGCGGCTGAATCCTTCACCGTACTCGATGCCGACAACTCCGTTCACACTGTGGTCACCGAAGTCCTTTGTAGCCTTGAGGAGGTTGGTTGTACCGAAGCCCCAGCCTGAACCGAAGCCGTTGTAGATCTCACCGTTTGCCACTGAAGGAAGCTTGGTACGAGGGTCGATGTATGACTCGTTGAACCAGTTGGATGAGTTGAAACGGTTAGTGGTAGTGAACATGAGCCAGTCTGTGATGTTCCAGTTGAGCTGGATGTCGGCCATGATGTCCTCAGACTCGCTTACGTTGTAGTTGTAAAGCTCGTTGTGGAGGTAGTTGTACTTGTCGTGTGAGTACCAGGTCTGATCCGCTCTTCCGTCACCACGCACTGCGCTGTCGATATAGAGAGGCTCATCGGTCTGGTTGCCGTCTGCATCGAATACATATGGGTTATCCCAAGGAAGTGCACGGTATGCACACTCGAGAGTCACATATGAAGATGTATATTGGCTTCTTGCGCGGTCATAGTTCACGCGGATAGCCATGTTCACCTTGTTGCCGAGAGGGGCAGAGAGGTTGATGCGGGCAGAGTTCCTCTTGTGGTTTGTGTTCACGAGAGTACCGTCCTCATCATAGTGGCTGAGGGAAGCGAACCAGTTCACGCGACCTGCCTTTCCTGATGCAGAAGCATAGTAGTCCTGAACCACACCGAGATTGAATGACTCGCCCATCCAGTCGAAGTCCTGCTCGAGAAGAGTCTCAGGACGCTGGATCTTGAAGAGAGTCTTTGAATAGATCTTGCTCTGGAGGTCATAGAGTTCCTGTGAATTCATTGGAGAGAAGCGACCGCTGAGAGCCTTCTTGATACCTGCTGTAGCCTTGAGGGTCACTGTAGTCTTGTCACCCTTTGCCTGCTTTGTGGTAACGACGATGACACCACCGGCAGCTGCAGCACCGTAAAGTGCGGTTGCAGACGCGTCCTTGAGGACTGTGAGGGTCTCGACGTCATTAGGGTTGAATGAACCGCCTGCAACTCCATCGACCACATAGAGAGGTGATGCACCTGCTGTGATCGAACCTGTACCACGGATACGGATCTTCGCACCGTCACCAGGCTGACCTGAAGCGTTCATTACGAGGACACCGGCTGCCTTACCCTGAAGCATGTTTCCAAGGTCAGGTGAAGTCACGTCCTTGAGTTTCTCAGCACTCAGAGAGACTACCGAGCTCGAAAGTTCGTTCTTTTTCTGGCTTGTGTAACCGAGGACAACGACTTCTTCGAGGACCTTGGAGTCAACAGTCATCTTGACGTTGATCACCGAGCGTCCGTTCACCTTCTCTACTACATCAAGGTAGCCGAGAGTGTTGAATGTAAGCGTTGCATCATCTGAAGCTGTGACTGCATATGCTCCATTTGCATCTGTAGTCACGCCCCCCCCAGTTGAAACGATGACAGCGACACCGATAAGCGGCTGTCCGTTATCTGCATCAACAACGGTACCTGTGATGGTGTGCTGCTGGGCAGACAGAGAGACTGTAAGCATCATGAAAACCGATGCCAACAGTCCTTTGAGGTTAAAGTTTGCTTTCATTGTTATTAAAAATTAAGGTATAGTAATACTAATAATTCTTTCCGTTTCCGGGTATTCCGCTCACCGACACCTCTTCGAAAGGAATGCAGTAAGGGAACTTGAAGTCAAGAGCCTCGAGATCGAGCACCTCCCAGTCCTGATTGCCCGCGAACCTTCTGTCGATGGACCTGCCGTTTCTGTAGAGGTCGAATGCCCTATGTCCCTCGAAGCAGAGTTCGAGACGGCGCTCGTCGAGAACCACATCGAGCACTGACTCGTATCCCTCAGCCTTGTAGTTGTCCAGGGTCCAGAGTGCATCACCGCTAAGGCCGGCTCTCTTTCTGATGACATTCACGTCATCGAGAGCCTTCTGTTCCTGACCGAGCTTGCAGTAAGCCTCGGCTCTGTTGAGGACGATCTCCGCCATGCGGATCACAGCAGGTGAGGCAAGCATAGGATTGCCGTTCTGATAAGAGAACTTCGACATTGTGTATGCAGGGAAGGTCTGACGGATACCTGTCGCGACATTCACATTATCCCTGACATAGACCTTTGTCTGCTTAGGACCGAGGAAGCCGTCGTTGTCGTCAGCTACGACCTTGCCGCTCGCATCCGTAAGAAGATTCTCGATATAATACTCAGGATAACCTGTCCTCTCTGTGGTCCTCTTCACGACATACTTCTTTCCCTGATATGTGATCGTGTTTTCCGCAGCATCCATATCGAAGTTAACACCATTGACATTGGCATTGAGACGGAAACGGTTAGCCTCGTCGATCACCGGCCAGTGGATCATCTTGGTGCCGTCGTCGGTGGCTCCGATGTTTCCGAAATAGTTGAGACGCTTGTCCTCAGGATGACGGAAGATCAGTTCCATGAGAGGATCTGACCAATATATCTCGCACCAGCCTGTACCTCCGATGGAGTCAGGTGAGTAATAGAGAGATGCAAGCTCGCTTCTCGGCGAATAATCCTGATCGATCTCAGTCTTTACGATGCACCAGAGAGTCTCCTGCGATGTCCTTGTGTTGGCGAAATATGTAGTGATGTCGTCGAGACATGCTGAAGGGTTGCTGCCGAGCATCTCATCCGCAAGGTCGATGCACTTCTGGTTCTCTCCCATATAGAGATAAACCCTTGTGAGAAGTCCCTTTGCGGCATCATAGCTTGCATAACCCGCATCACCGCGACGCTGTCCGTCCTTCATCAGCCTCATTGCGTTCTCAAGGTCGGAAACCACCTGTGCATAGACCTCACCTACCGTAGCACGTGTAGTCACAGAGCAGTCTGTCGAAGTACGGAGTACAACGCCCGGCTTGTCTGCTCCACGAGTGTATGGAGTAGCGTAGAGGTTGCAGAGATTGAAGTGACAGAAGGCACGGAGGAAATAGTTCTCACCGATGAGGTGGTCCATTTCGGCCGAAACGCCTTCCTTGATGGATTCGATATTGGATGTACATCCATAGATTATCTTGTAGGACACATACCACAGATACGACAGATGCGGAACCGACGGATGGTCGGTATATGTGATATGGTTATACACCGGACTCGTGGTTCTTCCCGAAAGGCAGATATTGTCTCCGCGGAACTCCGACATCTGGAAATAGACCTTGAGATAGATATTGTCAGAGCGGTCGTTCGAGTATTCCTGTCTGTCCTTCAGAAGAGCATAATTGCCGTCCGTGGTGTATTCGGCTGCTGCCGGATTCTCGCTCAGCATGGTGGATGTCATTGTATCCGAACGATAGAAATCCATCGTACATGACATGATGAGCAGCGCCGCCGTCAATATGATCGATATTCTCTTCATATTATCAAGGAATTAAAGAAGGTCATTCACACCTACAAGGTTGAAGGCTGCGAAATATTTGTCCATATCGCGCTCGATGCGTCCGAGGACAACTTCTTCAGCATCCACACCAAGCCTTGCGAGGTTGCCGTAGAGCTGTGTTCTTGCCGCAACTGCCTCAGGGTGCTGCCAGATGTAGCGGCAACCCGTACCGACAAGCCACTCGCGCCTTTCGGCTGTAAGTTCAGGGAAGTCCTTTCCAGCCTCGTCCTCGTGCAGCCACTTGATCCAGCGACCGCTCTCATATACGAGTCTTTCGAGAGTTGCAGCCATGTTTGAGAGCACCGCAACCTTGCCCTCAGCCTCGAACCTGCGCTCAAGTGCATCAAGCTCCTTGAGGGCCTCATATTCGCTGATAGTGAACTCCGGTCCGACATTGGCAGCACCCATTCCGCTGAGCGGATATTCCTCAGGATTGCTTACTCCGTCTGTATAATGTCCCTTGATCCAGCTGCCGTGAGGACGTACCTTTGAGGTAAGGTTTCTCGCAACCTCAGGATCGAAGATGGCTGTGTCGAGATCTGTTCCGACCTTGCCTACAATGAAGCATGGCCATACATGTGCAAGACCCACCTCTGCAAGACCGCTCTTGAGCTCGGAAAGGAATGTATCGAATGTGGTCTCGTCTGCAAGACCGCCGTGAACCTCTTCCGTTCCGACCTCGTATGAGATCTCAGGAAGATTGTTTGCCGTGCGGAAATCCTCGACGTGCTTGATCAGCTCGACTGTACGGCGCACCACAACGTGAATATCGATCACATCTCCCTTCGCCACGTTGATATCAACGGTAGGATCAACGTGGATAAGGTCATAACCTGCGAGAACAGCATCTTCGAAAGACTTCTTCACTCCGTTCATCGCATCTTCGGTTGACCATTTCTCCACACGCTGCTTGTCCTTGAGCCAAGGGCCGCCGTGGTCGATGGCCACGATACTGCAGCCTGTGTAGTTCACTCTGTCCGCCTCGAACTGAAGCATCTTTGTGAACTGAGACTGTACCATGCCGGTGTAACCGCCGTCGCCGTCGATCTGGTTGAGTGTCGCAGCGAAATAGATCGGCGCGTTGTTACGCTTTGCAGCGCGGAATGAAGCACGGATGACAGAAAGCGAATTAGGACATACCGCAAAAATGGTACGTGCCACGCCTGTTTCCTGCCTGAGGGACTCAAGCCTCTCCAAAAGTTGTTCTGTCTTTGCCATATAGGTTATTCGTAAATTGTCACACCTTCAACGACCCTCGATATGTTGCCTGATACCGAAGGATTGTCCGGACTTCTCTTGAGGGAGAGAGCCTTGTAGAATCCGAGCAGCTGAGCCACGATCACATATGAAACGCTCTTGTAGCAACGCTCCACCCATTCAGGCACGCCGATAGTTACATTCAGGTCGAATGTGCCTGGCTCCATCGAAGTACCGGACTGAGATACAGCTACATATCCTGCCACATTGTTGTTGGCCTTGATCTGACGGATGAGGTCGTACTCATAACGGCGTGTAGCCGGATTCTCCGAGAGGAGATATACGATGAGTGAGTCCGGGCTTACGACAGCCTTAGGGCCGTGACGGAATCCGAGGAACGAGTCAAATGTACACATGACTGTACCGTCGGTCAGCTCCTGAAGCTTGAGTCTTGATTCTTCTGCAACGCCCATGAGTTCGCCGCTGCCGAGGAACACCGCTCTTGTGAATTCTCTGTCCGCAATGGCTCCTACAGGCTCGCTGTATTTCTGAAGCGCCGCCTCCACTGCCTGCGAAAGCGCTTCGATCTGTGCCTTGTGCTCCGCGATCCTGTCGATATTGGCTATCATCGCGCATGCAAGGAACATAGACGAATAACTGCTGGTCATGGCAAGCGAAAGGTCATTGGTTTCCGGTGGAAGAAGCACAAGAAGAGTATTGTCCGGATCGCTGTCCGCCATTGCAGTCATCTTGCCCTTCTCGTTGCATGTGATGAACACATGAGCCGCCTTGCCTGCAGTCTTGTTGACAAGGTTAATGGCACCTACGCTTTCAGGCGAATTGCCGGAACGTGCGAACGAAACAAGCAGAACCTTGCTTTCGGCATTGAAAAGAGACGATGCTTCGGTAATGATGTCGGTAGTAGCTATAGCCTTAGCCTTGTCGAGCAGGGTACCTGCAAGAACCCACTGAAGAGCATTTCCGATATATGCCGAAGTTCCGGCTCCGGTCAATACGATTTCATAACCCTCGCGCACGTACCTATTAATAAAGGTAGCGATCTCGTCCTTCATTCCCGAGACGATGTCATAAGTCTTTAGCCACATTCGGGGCTGCTGGTGTATTTCCTTCCAGGTATTGTATTCAACAAACATGTCATCAATGGTTTTAGGCTATTATACATTATAATGGTTCACAAAAATATCATTTATTATCGAATATTTCGTTTGGTGTTTCGCTTTTTTACATCGAAATTTCGGATAAAAAATTACATTTAATTTATATTTAATTAATAATCAATACTTTATATTTAAAACAACCGGCGTCAAAAAACATTTCACACCGTTTCGAAACCGTAACAAAGGAAAGTTTTATGGCTTTTCTATTGTTTTCAAAACCCTATTGATTAATTTTGTGGGAGAAATCACGAAACACTTGCAAGACTATGAAAAAAATCAGACAATTCTGCAGCCTGATACTGATCGCAGCAGCGATGACGACGGCAGTCAACGCACAGGAAACCAAAGAGATAACCATGCTGGACGGCGAGAAATGGTGGGGCTCGGTCACAGACCTCGGCAACATCATGCCTTTCGACCACGAGACCGAAGTATCATTCGACCATCAGAGACAGAACTTCAACAACCAGACTACTCCGCTCCTTGTTTCGAACAAGGGAAGATACATCTATAGCGAAAGTCCTTTCAAGGCAGTCATAAAGGACGGAAAGATAAGCATTCATGCCTACAGGGACAGCATAAGCTGCGTGACGGCAGGATCTACACTCAGGGAGGCCTTCACAGCCGCCGCCCATGCGCACTTCCCTGCTTCAGGCATCGTACCTCCGGAACTGTTCTTCTCCGTTCCGCAGTACAACACATGGATAGAACTGGTCTATAATCAGAATCAGGCCGACGTGATGAAGTACGCCCGCAGCATCGTTGACAACGGATTCCCTACCGGAATACTCATGATCGATGACAACTGGCAGAAATATTACGGCAACTTCGAGTTCCGTCCCGACCGTTTCCCTGATCCGAAAGGCATGGTCGAAGAGCTTCATGCCCTCGGATTCAAGGTGATGCTGTGGGTTTCGCCTTTCGTGTCGCCGGACAGCCAGGAATACAGGTTCCTCCGCAGGAAAGGCTACCTTGTGATGAACGCCGAAGGCACCCGTCCGGCCATCCTTGACTGGTGGAACGGACTCAGCGCATGCTACGACCTGAGCAACCCCGAAGCTTTCGAATATTTCAGAAAGACTCTTGCGGACATGCAGGAAGAATACGGAATCGACGGATTCAAGTTTGACGCGGGAGACCCTGAGAGATACCTCGAAGGAAACATCCGCCCGCACGACGGAAAATCATTCGACACCGAACAGACCGAGCTTTGGGCCAAGCTGGGACTCCTCTTCCCTTACAACGAGTTCCGTGCATGCTGGAAGATGGGAGGAGAGGCTCTCGTCCAGAGATTGGGCGACAAGGAGTATTCATGGGACGGAGTCGCACGATTGGTGCCTTCGATGATCTCCGCAGGACTCCTCGGACATCCTTACACATGCCCTGATATGATCGGAGGAGGCCAGTTCGGCAGTTTCCTGAATGTGGATCAGGACAAATTCGACCAGAGTCTCATCGTACGTTCATGCCAGATCCACTCGATGATGCCGATGATGCAGTTCTCGGTCGCGCCATGGAGAATCCTCAGCGAAGAGAACCTCGGAATCTGCAGGACGTACGCCTTGCTGCACAAGGAAATGGGACCATATATCCTCGAACAGGCCGAGCACTCATCCAAGACCGGCGAGCCGATCGTGCGCTGCATGGATTATATGTTCCCGGGAGAGGGATTCGAGGAGTGCAACGACCAGTACATGCTGGGAGACCGTTACCTCGTGGCACCTGTCATGGATGCCGGCACTTCCCGTTCCGTGAAGCTTCCGAAAGGCACATGGACAGACGAGAACGGCAGGAAATACAAGGGAGGCAAGACCTATGTCATCGACGTACCTCTGTCAAGACTCCCAAGATTCACAAAGACGAAATGATGATAAGAATCCTCGACAAGACAGACAAGACCATCGTGGAGCAGCTCGACAGGCTGCTCCATCTTCTGAACCCGTCGGCCCCGGAGACAGACCATGAAAGACTCGCCGGACTCATCGACGGGAAGAGACTTATGATATTCGTTTCTTCCGAAGAGGACGGAACCATGTCCGGCATGCTTACACTGACCCACTGCCCCACTTTGAGCGGAGACAAGTACTGGATTGAAGATGTGATCGTTGACGAACGCTTCAGAGGGGCCGGAATCGGACGCGCGCTGGTACGTGCAGCCGTCAGCCATCTTAGAGAAAAAGAAAAGTCCCCCGTCCTTTATCTGACGTCGAATCCGTCAAGAGTCAGTGCGAGGAACCTGTATCGTTCTGAAGGTTTCGAAGAGTACGAAACCGGAGTATTCCGTCTTAAGGCTGGACAGGATCCGGCCTGACAGCCACCACATCCACATTCATGGCCTTGAGCTGAGACCTGACCGACTTGTCCATTCCCTCGTCGGTCACGACCTTGTCTATCTTGTCGATGTTGGCGATGAAGGCCAATGCCCTCTTGTTGACCTTGCTCGAATCAAAGACAGCAATCACCTCCCGGGAGCGCGAAATCATTATCTGATTGATGTTTGCCTCCTCCACGCTCGGAGTGGAAAGCCCCGCCTCCATGTTGAATGAATCCACACCGAGGAAAAGCTTGTCGCAGTAGAACATCTTCAGATTGGCTTCCGCGAGGGCGCCTACGACAGATTCACTGCTGTTCCTGATGTTGCCGCCGAGAAGAATCACATTGAAGCGCTTGTAGGACAAGACCTCGCGGGCCACATTCAGAGCATTGGTAAGAATGGTGAGATTCTTGAATTTGTGAAGGTTGGCAGCCACCTGGAACGTGGTTGTGCCGGAATCGATTATGATGGTATCCCCTTCCTCTATCAGAGATGCCGCCGCGTGACCTATGGCCTGTTTTTCACGATAGTGGGCCATACTTTTGAAACGGATGTTCACCTCATCGTCCTGACTGCCTACCTCGTGCATGATAGCCCCTCCTCTTGTCCTGACGAGAAGATTCCTTTCCTTCAGGAGATTAAGATCTTTCCTGATGGTCACTTCAGAAACACCAAAACGTCTGCTCAGTTCCGAAACAGACACATTCGAATCCTGCTTGAGCAATTGCAATATTGCACTCCTTCTTCCATTGGAGGAGGTCGATGAATTTTCCATATTTGGCAGTCAGATTTTAGTTGGGATTGCAAATATAGCATTTAAAAAACACTTTTCAAAACTATACGAAACATATTCTACAAATATGACTTTGAAAAGCCAAATAATTGAAAATCTGCAAAATAAAATATAATAGCTTTTAATAAAGCGAGTTTCGATAAAAAATATTCTCGAAAGAAATGAAAGATTTTAAAATTATACCATTATATTTGCGAAACACGTAATAATACCCGATAATAACCGACCACATCAATGAAAAAATTCGACATCGCCGCAATCGGAGACATCAATGTTGACATCATCCTGAACGGCATAGAATCCGAACCGGAAATCGGAAAAGAGAAATTTGCATCTGACATGACCGTTACCCTCGGAGGCAGCACGACCATATTTGCGGCAAATGCCGCAGCCATAGGCAGCAAGGTATGCTTTGTCGGAATGACAGGCAACGACATGTTCGGCAAGCTGTGCTGCGATTCGCTGACCAGAAGCGGAGTCAACACAGACTATGTAAAGCACAACGCCGAAGTGGCTACCGGAGCCACATTGGTGATGAACTATGGCGAAGACAGAGCCAATCTGACCTATCAGGGAGCCATGGATGTGATGGGTTACGACGACATCGACCCTGAAATGTTCAGCATGACGAAGCATATCCACCTCTCGTGCCTGTTCATGCAGAGCGCCCTTCTGAAAGACATTGACAAGGTGCTTTCAAAAGCCGTGGAGAACGGCATCACCGTTTCGCTGGACACACAGTGGGATCCGATGGAGACATGGAAGATGGACTGGAAGGCGGTGCTGCCTAAGGTGACTCTGTTCATGCCTAACGAGAAGGAGCTGATGGCCCTCACCGGCACATCGGATGTCGAGGAAGCTATCGCTGCCGTAGTCCCTTATCTCGGAATGGCGATGGTGCTTAAGATGGGATCGAAAGGCTCTCTGCTCGTACGCAAGGACGGAAGCCGCAATTTCGCACCTTCCTTCCTCAACAAGGAGGTCGTTGACGCCATCGGAGCAGGAGACAGCTTCAACTCAGGCTTCATCAGCGCCTTCGTGGCGGGTCATCCGTTAGAGAAATGCCAGATCAACGGCAACCTGACCGGCGCCATCAACACCACAGGCGCGGGCGGTACCGGCGCATTCACCTCACGTGAGGATGTGGAAAGAGTGGCAAGAGAGAGATTTAACACTGAACTTCTATAGACCATGAAAAAGTCATTTATTCTAATCGCTGCAGCATCGTTTGCGATATGCGGATGCTGCAACACGGCCATCACTAACGGCGATCTGACACTCACCGTGAACGGTGACATGCACTATATGGTGGAATCGTCAGCCGACGGTGCCGCAGCTTATCACACAGATTTTCAGGCAGCCGATGCTCTCGTGGCCGACGAAGCTGTGATTGACAGCTGGAAACTTCGTGAAGTAAAGGAGTGCGAGTGCGAAGAAGGAAAGACATACACGCTTTACGGAACATGGAAGAAGGACGGTTACGACATCGAGAAGATTCTGACAGTCAAGGCTTTGAAAGACTTTGAAGGCATGGTGCTGGTAAGCAGCAGCTATGTCAACCATTCAGACAAGATACTCTCCGTGAAGGCATTGGAGTCAAACAAGCTCAGCGTGGCTTCCGACGAGACCATCTGGTCATTCCAGCCGACTTCTTCATCAAGGCGCGACGACTGGATCCTTCCTGTCGAGGAGACCTTCTACCAGAAGAATTACTTGGGAATGAACAACACCGACTACGGCGGAGGAATCCCTATGGTCACACTCTGGAGGCGCGACGCAAATATTTCCACAGGACTTGTAGAGCCTGATCTGAAGCTCATTTCCATGCCTGTGAAGAAAGTCCGCTACGATGACCATGCGACCATGTCGCTCCTTCAGGAATTCGAGGAGCCGGTAATCATGGCAAAGGGCGACACACTCTCTACATGGAGACAGTTCATTTCGGTGGGCAAGGGTGACTTCTTCGGTCCTCTCCGCCAGTTTTCGGAATACATGGAGGCACACGAGGGCTATGTTCCTCAGAAATCCGAGCCGGAGGCTTTCGAGGCTGTATGGTGCGCTTGGGGATACGAAAGGACATTCACTGTGAACGAGGTGATCGGCACCCTTCCTAAGGTGAAGGAGCTGGGCTTCAAGTGGGTGGATGTGGATGACGGATTCCAGATCGCAGAGGGCGACTGGGAGACAAACAAGCGTTTCAACGGAGCAAAGGACATGCGCCGCATCACAGACGCCATCCACGCTCACGGACTGAAGGCAAAGCTCTGGTGGGCTCCTCTCGCAGCCGACCCGGGCACCGAAGTCCTTCGCAAGAATCCGGACATGCTCCTGCAGGATCACCAGGGAGCACCCGAGTATATAACATGGTGGGACAGCTGGTACCTCTCACCGGTCAATGACGCGACAAGAGAATACACAGTGGATCTCGTCGATCGTTTCATCAGGGAATGGAACTTCGACGGTCTCAAGCTGGACGGTCAGCACCTGAACTGCTGCCTTCCTGACCACAACCACCACAGCAACCTTGAATATCCTGAAGAGGCTGTGGAAAGGCTTCCTGAATTCTTCGAGGATATTTTCGAGAAGGCAAGGGAGATCAAGCCTTATTCCGTAGTGCAGATATGTCCGTGCGGATGTGCGATGAACTTCTTCCTCACTCCTCACATGAACCAGGCAGTGGCTTCCGACCCTACATCAAGCGCTCAGATCCGCATGAAGCGCAAGGTCTATGGAGCTATGTGTCCTGATATGGCATACTATGCAGACCACGTCGAGCTCAGCGACGACGGCAACGACTACGGCACACAGATCGGAATCGGCGGTGTCATCGGATCGAAATTCACATGGCCTAAGCCTAATCCTAATGTCAGGGGCAACGGCTATCTCCTTACTCCTGAGAAAGAGGCCGATCTCAAGAAATGGGTAGGGATTTATAACGAGAAGATGCTCTCGAAGGGCGAATACCTCAACCTCTACGACATCCGCTTCGATGTTCCTGAGACCCACGTTATCGACAAGGACGGAGCCCTTCACTATGCATTCTATGCTGATTCATGGAACGGAGAGAAGATCGAGCTCAAGGGACTGGACCCTTCAAAGAAATACATTGTCACCGAATATGCTTCAGCTGACAGGAAGTCTTACGAGGCAGATGGCGCCAATCCGTATATTTATCCTACATTTGAGAGAAATTATCTCATAGAAGTAAGAGAAAAATAATAATAATTTATCATAAGACAAATGAAAAGGTATCTTTCAGTTATTTTGATGGCAGTGCTCGGACTTTGCCTGTCATCATGCGCCGGTTGCGACGAATACGGCTACGTAATCAAGGACGGCAAGGCAATTTACAACACTCCTGAGCGTCCTGCAGACCAGGTTTCAATGATCGGATTTGCAGTGGAGCCTATCGAAACGGTAAGAGTGGGCTTCATCGGACTCGGTGACAGAGGTGACGGTGCCATCAACCGTTACACTTATATCGACGGAGTCGAGATCGTGGCACTCTGCGACATCGAGCAGGATAGGGTTGAAGACATGCAGAAGCTTCTCGCTGAGCGCGGAAAGCCTGCTGCTGACGAATACTACGGAAGCAGGGATGCATGGAAGCAGCTTTGCGAGAGAGATGACATCGACCTCGTCTATATCGTTACAGACTGGGTCAACCACACTCCTATGGCCGTTTATGCCATGGAGCACGGCAAGCATGTTGCCATCGAGGTTCCTGCAGCCACAAGCATCGAGGAATGCTGGCAGCTGGTCAACACAGCAGAAAAGACACGCCGTCACTGCATGATGCTCGAGAACTGCGTTTATGACTTCTTCGAGCTCACGACCCTCAACATGGCTCAGCAGGGTCTTTTCGGAGAGGTAATCCACGCAGAGGGAGCTTATATCCACAACCTCGATCCATACTGGAAGAACTACTACGAGGGCTGGAGATATGAATTCAACAAGAACCACCGCGGCGACGTATATCCTACACACGGCCTCGGCCCTGCATGTCAGGTTCTCAACATCCACAGAGGTGACAGGATGAACACCCTCATCTCTATGGACACTGACGCCTTCAACGGAAAGAACGTTGCAGAGCAGTTCGGAGAGACAGAGTATGCAAACGGAGACCACACCATCACCCTCATCCGCACACAGAAGGGCAAGGTCATCGAGATCCAGCACAATGTCGTGACTCCACGTCCTTACAACCGCATGTATCAGGTAGAGGGAACAGAGGGATTCGCAAACAAATATCCTAACGAGGGTTACTCGATCCGTACAGAGGGCCGTAATTTTGACGAACACAAGGCAGTCGATGACCTGACAGGTTCGGCTAACGACGGCGAGGCCTACCTGAGCAACGAGGTACGCGACGCCCTCATGGAGCAGTACAAGCACCCTATCGCACGCGACATCGAAGAGAAGGCGAAGAAGGTCGGCGGACACGGCGGAATGGACTTCATCATGGACTACCGTCTCATCTATTGCCTCCAGAACGGTCTCCCTCTCGACCAGGACGTATATGACGCTGCAGAGTGGTCATGTCTCGGCGAGCTCACAAGGGTTTCCATCGAAAACGGCAACATTCCTGTCATCATGCCTGACTTCACACGCGGAGACTGGAACAAGCTTGACGGTCTTAAGCTTCACATCAAATAATGAAGATAAACTCGACATATCTCGCCGATATTGAGAATATGACATTTGAGGATATCCTGACTGCCGTTGCCGGCAGTCAGGAATTCCCTTTGTCATGCGTAAACTGGAAAGAATTCCCATATGCCCCTCAGGTAAGCTTTCATGTGGCGCATACGGACAAGGCTCTGGTGGTTCTCTTTGATGTAAAGGAGGATCATGTGCGCGGAGTGAATCTCGAAGCGAACGGCCCTGTGTGGGAAGACAGCTGTGTGGAGATCTTCCTCGCAGTTCCGGGATCTGAGGGCTACTTCAATTTCGAGACAAACTGCATCGGTACATCGCTGGCGGCTTTCAGACGCACAAGGACAGATGCCGACATGTTCGGTCCTGAGAAGATGGAGTCTGTCGGTACGGTTGCATCGCTCCCCCACGAGGTCACAGACCTTCAGGAAGAAGGCAAGGAGTGGAGCATGATGAAGATCATTCCTTTCCAGCTGCTGGGTCTCTCGGAGAAGCCTGCCATGCTCAAGGGTAACTTCTACAAATGCGGCGACTGCTGTGCCCGGCCTCATTTCCTCAGCTGGGCGCCGATAGACCTGCCTCAGCCGAACTTCCATTGTCCTGAATTCTTCGGAGAAATAATTTTTTAACCGCATAATCCGCTCATCGTCATTCGACCGAATATTGTCATTTCAACTGAATGCTGTCATTTCGACCGGACATTACCATTTTAATTGACTATTGTCATTTCGACCAAACGAAGTGAGTGGAGAAATCCAATAACACAAAATGAAAACAAAACTTCTGAACATCGCCTCACAGTTCGATCTGGAGGGCACCATAGCTGAAATCAAGCCTCTTGGAGAAGGTTTCATCAACGATACATTTGTAGTAAAGACCGAGGGTGACGCTCCTAATTACATCCTTCAGCGCAAGAACCACATCATCTTCCCTGACGTTCCGGGCATGATGGAGAACATCAAGGCCGTTACCGAACACATCAAGGCGAAGGTGGCAGACCCGCTCCGCGAGACTCTGACCGTGATTCCTGCAAAGGACGGAAAACTTTATGTGAAGGACGAAGAGAACTACTGGGCAGTATGCCTGTTCATCCCTGACACCACTTCTCCGGTACGCGCCGACACTCCTGAACTCGCATATCAGGGAGGACTCGGCACAGGACGTTTCCAGGCTCTGCTTGCCGACTTCGACAAGCCTCTGAACGAGACCATCAAGGGATTCCACAACATCCGCTGGCGTTTCCAGCAGTGGGACGAGACCATCGCAGCAGACCCTGTAGGACGCGTGGCAGAGCTGAAGGAGGAGATCTCATGGATTGAATCACGCAGAAAGGAAATGATGGATTTCTGGGCTCTCGTAGAGGACGGAACCATCCCTATGCACGTGACCCACAACGACACCAAGATCAGCAACATCCTCTTCAACAAGTCAGACGGAAGCATGCTCTGCATGATCGACCTCGACACCGTGATGTCATCAACTTCACTGAATGACTTCGGCGATGCCATCAGGTCTTACACCAACACCGGTGCAGAGGATGACAAGAACCTCGAAAACGTAGGAATGAGTCTCGAGATGTTCAAGGCCTACACAGAGGGCTACCTCCACGAGCAGAAGGCGTCCATGGTACAGAGCGAGCTAGACTGGCTTGCATTCTCCGCAAGGTACATCACATTCGAGCAGGTGCTCCGTTTCCTCATGGACTACATCGACGGCGACAAATACTACAAGATCGCATATCCTGAGCACAATCTCGTCCGCACTCATGCACAGTACAAGCTTCTCAAGAGCATGGAGGAGCAGTATGATCAGATGTGTGAGATCGTAAGGAAGCTTTCGTAAACTAAAATATAACATATGAGAACTCTTTACTTTTTTACTTAATTCCAATCAGTAGTTCGAACTACTGATTGGAATTAAGTACTATTCACTATGAAAGGCAAGTATATAACCCTATTATTAATCATATTATGCGCCGCTCAAGACGCGATTGCCCGCGACCGTGATTCTAAGGAGAATACGTATCAGCATTCGATAGAAATCACTACAGGTTATCCGAGTCTGATTTTCGATCTGGAGTTTCCGTGGCTGAATGAGACAGTAACATATTATGAAGCCAATGGAAAACTCATAAAGACACATTTTCAGCCAGGTCTGAATATCGGATACACTTTCGCATGGAGCAAGAGATGGGAGGTCAATGCGATGGCAAACATTCATCTGACATCGTTTGATGTGATTCAATATCCGGCATTACCCGGAATGGAATCTGCCGAGCCGAGTCATGATAACTATGATTGGAATGCCGCTCCCGTATCAAAAGAGCGTGAGACAGATGTCTATGGTGCAGTCTGTGCTTCTGTCAGATACAAATGGATTGTCCGTGAATCTTTCAGCATGTACTCTGCCCTCGGTGCAGGAGTGTCTTTTGCCTTTCCTATACCTCTGCCGTATGTCGCACCTGTCGGGATCCAGTTCGGTAAAGGGAGAGTCTATGGTATTGCTGAACTGAATGTGTCGGCCGCGACTACTTTCGGCATGGTCGGCATCGGAATCCGACTCAATTGACAATAACACCTATATGTGAGATCGTCAGAAACATATAACAAACACTATTTATAAAAACCACAAAAAAAATGACACAGAAAAAAATTTATCAGGCACCCGAGGTGAATGTGATTTCACTTTGCCTTGAGGGCAACGTACTCACTTCGAGTACCACAACAGGCCGTTCAGGCGGCGAGGGCATAACATGGGCAGATGAATTTGACCCGGGTTGGTAAAAAAGGAGGACACAATCATGAAAAGATTTGCATTTATTTTCGCAGCGTTCGCCGCTTGCTTCGCAGTTTCATGCAACAAGGAAATGCCTTCTGAAACTATTGCCCCCCCCACTGCTGAAGATGGCTTCAAGACAGTAACTATCACTGCCGACATCGCCGATGCCGACACAAAGACATCATACGATGCCGACGGTAAATTCTCCTGGACCAAGGGGGATCAGATTTCTATCATGGGTAATGATTATAATTTCTATACCTTTACAGCAGATGAGACTGGTGCTACTTCTACTTTCACCGGCGTTATTCCTGAAAATATCACATTGAGAAAAGAAGCATTTTACCCAGCTGATTCTGGTATCAAAAGAGTAGGTAATGATTACTTTTATAGCATACCTGAATACAAAGATCTGAGTGCTTCATTTTCTGCTGATCTTCCTATGGGTTCATATAGCGGAACTGAAACTTATTCTTTTCTGCATATGACAGGTGCCGCTCTTTTTACGTTCACCAATATTCCAAATGGCATTAAAGCTGTTGAAATCGCTTTTACTCATACTATACAGTTAAGTGGAGAGTGGAGTACATGGACCGAATCGTTAGATGAAAACACTAAACATTGGACTATCGGTGCGCATAACGCAGACACAGAATCAGAAGGCAAGTTTATCCGTAAAGTTCCTGTTGTAAACAATCAGGCACAGGTATATCTTCCATATCCTTCAGATGGTTCTATCTGGGCTGGTTTAAAAGTCAGCGTTACCGGTTTTGACGCTTCAGATAACGAGATTGTATTATTAACTGACCGTGCAACAAAAAACACTATAGCAGCAATTCCAAGAGCCACTGTCACACCTATGGGGGAATTAGAGGTACCTGATTACCTTCCACTTAGTGTTGACTGGAATAATGCAAATGTTACAACATGCACAACAACTGAAGGAATAACAGAGTTGAAAGTAACAGCTGATGAGGATTATCTATATATTCGTTTTGCTGCGCCAAAGACATTCGAATGTGATAGACTTTACTACTATATTCTTGGAGGCGAAGGTGAAGCAACTGCTTCTTGGGCGTGGACAAGCACAGGAGCGTCATCTTACATGGCAGAAGGTCCTATGTCAAACAACAGCCTTTCAATAAAATATAACGGAACAAGTGTAGGTACTAATGTTACAACTGAAGGTGATAATATTTACTGGCATATGGCACTCCCACGTAATGCTCATGAACTGACCACTGCGGCAGGAAACATTAAATTTAGTGTCATGGCTTACGTCAATGGCGGCTTTGCTGGTGCTGCACCTTCAAGAGGGGGTGAAATGCTTGAGGTGACGTTGCCATAATAACGTCTGAAACATAATATTGATACGAGTGTGACCGGGATCTTTCCCTGTCACACTTTATTTTATCTGCCCACACCTCGCCTTCCTCGCCATGCGAGCAATAGCTATCATTGTATTTATGAAAATCAGATTGTCATTCTGAGCGCCAGCGAAGAATCTTTATCGTAAAGATGCTTCACTCCGTTCAGCATGACAGTGATGAGATTATCTATTGTGGGGTCGGTTTTATGGAATAGTAACGTTATCGGTGCTGTTTATCCATCGGGAGGGCGTATTTCATGGAAAAGTTGTGGGTAAAGTGAGGTTTCTCCATCAAAAGGGTGAGTTTGGTGGAGAAAAGTGGATGTGGTGCTGTGCAGGCGTATTTTCGTGAGGAGTCACTCAGAGTCGTGATACATAAATACTTGACTATCTTCGCGTTAACATGTATGGCTCGCATGGCAGGGAAGGCGAGCTAAGTATATTATCTCACTGATTGATAGCGTTTTACGGATCACGAATTTTGAGCAGGGAGGCAGCATGGCCGGCAGATACGATGGCCGGCCATTGCAGCAGACGCTACTCCGAGCTCAACTGAAGGCTCGCCTCCGCGCCTGCTGCTGCTTATAAAACGACGGCACTACCACACCGTGACACATAAACCGCTGACGCACAGCATGATAGTCCCACACAGCGCCTTACTCGCCATGCGAGCCAAAGTATCATTTTATTGATATACAAAACTTTACACATCACGCATTTGTAAGGAAGGAGAACCTCGTACATAAAAAAATGTCACGAAGTACGTGTTTCATGACAAAACCTGTACTTCGTGACAAATTGCCCCGAAATTCAAAAGTTCTCTTTATCAGAGACTGGTGATAACATCAGCATCCAGCCCTGTCGCCTGAACTATAGTCTCAAGCGGCAGTCCCATCTTTTTCATCTGAACCGCCACTGACACGACGCCTTTCTCTATACCTTTCTCAATACCCTTTTCCAAGCCTTTCTCTATCCCTTTCTCCATCCCCTCCTCGCGAGCCGCCGCAAGTTCACCGTTGTATCTCCTTTCGTCGAACATGTCCTTGTCGTATTTAATGCGTTTATCCTCACTGAATCGCGGAATGTCGCAAGCATCAAGCAATCTGGCAAATATCTCGTCCTGCAGTTCAGAAGGCTGATTCTGCAATCGCCAACCGTTCTTGATCACATACAGCATCTTCTCCAGATCGTTCACGCACTCGCTCAATTCCTTGTTGAAACGTCTCAACTCCGCGAAGATAATGAAAATTGTGTCATCCTGCAATTCACCGGTCTGTTTTTCGAGGAATGTATATTCCGACACATACCGCCCATCCCATAGTGCCGGGTCGGAATGCTTCACATCTATCCCCATCAGACCGATCAGATACACCGGCGGCACATCGTACTCACCGCCACGCCTGTTCTGACGGTCATACACACGGCTGGCATAACTGACACAACGCTTGAACCAGAACTTTTCCGGACTGTTCTGCATCTCAACGATAAAGAACGATCCGTCCGTACCGCGGCACATGAAATCATAACGGAATTCCTTGTTACCCTCCAGCTGGCCCTGATGCTCCGTGGGGGCATAAAGTATGTCACTGACCCGCTTCCCCTCAGGCAGCAGCATGTTCATCACCGACATCACGACATCCTTGTTGGCCCGGTCACCGAACACAGCCTTGAATCCACTGTTGGACAGCAGATTCACATACCTTTGCAATACTGCATTATTTTCCTTCTCCATAAGAATAAATTTTAACTGCAGCAAAGTTCGAAAGACTTATCCGCGTAAAAAAAATTTACGCGGATAATTGACTAATTCGGGCTTGCAGGTGGTTCCAGAGGGGGTTGAGAGGTCAAAATTTGTTGAATTTTGTTACAAAATCCAACAAATTTCGAGGAAATGTATGAGAATAAGGATGAGTTGGTGTCAGGAAGTGAGCTGGTTAGCATTGATGTCCATGAAGAGGCCGGTTTTGGTGGATAAGTAGTGGTTCAGGTATGGTTTCTCCATCAGAAAGGTGGTTTTCATGGAGAAAAGTTACTGTCGCCGCATGGGAAGGTGGGCGAACCATACATATCAACAGTCACATAATCAACAGATTACACGTAACAACCAAAACTTCACGGCTTGGTTATATGAAAGCTGTGCGAGATCGTCAGAATGCAAAGACGATGATCTTCCAAAGAATGAGCACTGCAACTATAGTCTTGAGACCGGTGCCGGTGATGAATCCGAGGAATGAACCGACTGCTGCCTTGAAGGCCTGTCCTGCCGGCTTTTTGCCCCAGTAGAGCTCCGCAAGAAAAGCTCCGATGAAGGAACCGAGAATCATGCCTACAGGAGTGAGGATTATGCCCGCGACCATTCCGGCCATTGCTCCGCGTTCTGCGTGCTTGCTGCCTCCCGTAGCTTTTGTGAAATACATAGGCACCACATAGTCGATTACCGAAACTATCGCCACCACAACTCCCCAGATTATCAGAGTCTTGAGCGACATTGGGTCACCGGAAGAGTTAGTTCCTGTGCCCCATATATATAAGACAAGCATTCCTACCCAGCCGACAGGTGTGCCCGGAAGTCCCGGAAGAATGCTGCCGGCCACTCCTACGATGCCGGCCAGTATCGCCAATATTGAAATTATCGCATCCATATCATTTAATAGATCATTCTTATACTTGAGAGGTCACTTACTATTGCCATGCTTAGACGTGAAGCATTCTTTATAATAAAGATTCTTCGCTGACGCTCAGAATGACAATGAGATTGGTATTCCTCACCTCATTATTCCTCCATTTCTCCATTAAAACCGCCAATTCCATGGAGAAACATACAATTTATCTAAACTTGTCCACCAAAACCACCATTTTTGTGGAATAACATCATGTTTTCCTACACTTCTCCATCAAAACCGACGTTTCTGTGGACAAACCCATGGTTTTCAGCAGGAGGGACCTCCTCCCTCCTGCTGAAAACTATTCCTTAGACATAACGTCCTCAATATCAGCCGAAGTGATAGGCAGGCGGGAAGGACCGAGGCGGCGGGCACCATCTGCTGTCACGAGCACATCATCTTCAAGACGTATTCCTCCGAAATCATAGTATCCCTCAAGCTTAGAATAGTTCACGAAACCTTTGTCTGTGCCTTCCCTCTTCCACTGTTCGATCAGGGCAGGGATGAAATAGATTCCAGGCTCGTCAGTCACCACATGTCCCGGCTTGAGATTGCGGGCCATGCGGAGATTGCCCATACCGAGAAGTGGTGAACGCTTGCGCTCGTCACCGTAACCCACATAATTCTCGCCGAGGTCTTCCATATCATGAACATCGATACCCATGTTATGGCCGAGTCCGTGAGGCATGAAAAGACCGGAAATACCGCAAGCGACCATCTCATCCACATCGCCGCGTACGAAGTCGAGAGCCTTCAGCTGCTCGAGCATATAACGCACTGTGGCACAATGCACATCCCAATATGATGTGCCAGGCCTGGTGAGACTGAAAGCCACCTCGTTTGCCTGCTGGACAATATCATATATCTCGCGCTGCTTCATGGTGAACTTTCCGCTGCATGGATATGTACGTGTGAAGTCCGAAGCATAATGCGCATTGCTCTCGGCGCCGGCGTCAACAACGAGCAGACGGCCCGGAGTGATGATCTGATGATGTGAATGGTTATGAAGCGTCTCGCCGTTCTGCGAAAGGATCGTAGGGAAAGAAACTCCCCATCCCTTAGAGAGGGTGATTCCTTCCATGCGGCCCACGATTTCCTGCTCGAGAACACCAGGCTTACAGCCTCGGCGTGCCTCAGTATGCATCCAGTAACCGATCTCGCATGCCTTGTCGATCTCCGCTATTTCGCAGTCCTCCTTGATGAGTCTCAAGGCAACTACAGACTTCACGAGTTCCTCAGAAGCATGACGTCCGCCGTCAGCGGCCATAGGAGCCACCCTCCTTACATCAGGAGGAACGACACCTGTAAGCTCGTTGATCTTGAGCACATTGCAATAGCGTGAAGGCGGGAGGAAATGCACAGGACGGCCCTTAGTCACCGCCTCAGCCACAGCTTTTTCAAAAGCAGCGAATGGAGCCGTACGAGGACAACCGACAAGTTCTCCCTTTGAAGCTACCGACGGCTGAGGACCCATCCAGATGATATCATCTATGTCAACATCGTTTCCGTAAAGACACTCCGAAGCGTCATCAAGATCGATGAGCGCAGCAAATCCCGGCTCATCTATTCCCCAGAAATATAGGAAACTGCTGTCCTGACGGAATTTATAATCATTGCCACGATAGGCCATCGGGGCCTCGTTATTGCCGAGAAATACGGCCAGACCCCTTGATCCTTCCGAGGTCCTTTCCGCCATCTGCTCATGAAGAGCGCGGCGTCTGTTCTGATATACGCTTGATTCAAACATATCCTATATTTTTATGCACTATCTTCAAAGATAAATATTTTTTCGGGAAGGTGCCCGATAAAGTATTAAAATTCAAAACATTATACATTTACCCCTTCCCAAAAACAGACACCCCATCCTAATTTAACAAATTAATATTCAAGCAGTTGCTTGACACCACTAAATCTGCCGGGAGAGAAGATCCGGGTTCACGCCGGAGGAAGATGCGGACAAGACCATTGAAAGCCTTGACCTGCATTGTCCTTGCTTCCAGGTCCGGAACAGGAGTGCCATATTCAGACACAGAAAGCGACGGATCAGTATTCACAGCCGCACTCGGGCCGTATTTCACCGGACGTTCGACATACTGGAATGCAGGGTCACCATTACCCCATCCGAGAATGCTCCAGCCCTCTCCGACAGTCACAGAAAGGTCATTGCATGCGGTCGGAACAAACCTGCCCTTGCCATCCTTAAGCTCCACCGAAACTACGGCTACGTCGCCGACTGCCTCACATTCAACCGCAAATGCCGTTGCCTCGCCTGTAGTATCAAGACGCTTTTCCATGACCTTGCATCCGTTCCTGTAACCTATGGCCTTGACATGTCCCGGCTTATATGTCGCTGTCCATTCAAGATGGCCGTTCAGAGGCATCTTCTTGCGTCCGAGACGCTTGCCGTTCACAACAAGATCCACTTCGTCACAATTGCTGTAAACCCACATCGACACCTTTTCGCCTTCATGTCCCCGGAGATTCCAATGCGGGAGAATATGCAGTACCGGCTCCGAGGTCCACCATGACTTGAGATAATATGCCTCATCTTTAGGGAAACCACAGTAATCAAGTATTCCGAATTCCGAGCCGGTAGCCGGGAAAACCATAGGATTAGGCTCGCCGCGGTAATCGAATCCGGTCCAGTAGAACAGACCGGCAAGCCAAGGGCGCTCAGCATAGAACTTCCACCCTCTTTCGATGCAGTTATATAAACTGTCAGGACCTTGCTTGCCACGGTTTATGGCCACCATACGTCCGTTACCGGCATCGACCGGCATGAGTTCCGCGCCCTCCGGAACATTGAAATATATTCCTCTTGTTCCGCATCCGGTGGTCTCCTCAGAACCGAGAGCCTTGCGTTCAGGATAGTCCGCACGGTGCTGCTCCACAGGATTCTGGATGATATAGTTATAGCCCGCCACATCTGCAGGCACGAGGATATTAGGTCCGCTGCTTGAGGCTACTGTCATCAGACGTGTAGGGTCGAAACGGTGGCAGTATTCACGCATGGCTTCGGCAACACGGGTGCCGAAATCGTTCCATTCCATTCCCCACTCTTCGTTGCCGACGCTCCAGAGGATGACAGAAGGGTGGTTGCGGTCGCGACGGATCATACGGCCGAGCAGCTCTACATGTTCGTCATTCACTCCCGTCAGACGGTTCTCCTCTATCACAAGGATTCCGAGACGGTCACAAGCGTCAAGAGTCTCAGGAGTCATCGGATTGTGGCTCGAACGATAGGCATTCACGCCTATCTTCTTGAGTTCGCGCAGTCTCCACTCCTGAAGTTCGTCCGGGATGGCGCTGCCGACACCTGCCATATACTGATGCATGTTCACACCTTTGAGCTTCACGGACTTTCCGTTGAGAAGGAAGCCACGGTCCTTGTCAAAAGCTAT
>JAFUQW010000143.1 GCA_017472115.1 Bacteroidales bacterium
ATCATTGAATCGTTATATCCTGAACTCAAGTCACCGGATAAGAAGGTTGTCTGGCTTGAGAAGAATGGGTATATTATAAGATTAAAGAGAGGTCTTTATGTGGTCAATCCGGAACATTCTGGAAAGACCCTTTCGAGTGAGTTGATTGCCAATCATCTCTATGCGCCTTCGTATATCTCGATGTCAACTGCATTGCGATACTATGGACTTATCCCTGAAACTGTATATGTCCATCAGTCGATGACTGTCAAGCACTCCCGTAGCTTTCAAACTCCAATCGGCAGTTATGACTACAAGTATATCTCAAGGGAGGCCTTTCCGATAGGGGTGGAAAGTATCCACAAGGGTGGCTACGCATTCCTTATGGCATCTCCCGAAAAGGCTTTGTGTGATTTGATCGCCAACTCCTCAAAGGTCAATCTCCGCTATATGAAGGATGTGGAGATATACCTTGAGCAAGATATCCGTATGGATATGGATGGGTTTTATAAGATGGATGCGGCCATATTTGAAGATTATATCAAAGTAGGCAAAAAGGCTGATTCAATTTCGACACTTTTAAAATTCCTGAGACGATGAAGAATGAGATATTTGATAATATGTTATCCCGTTATGATCTGACGACGGAACAGCATAAAAGAAATGCTATATTTGAAGTTAACCAGCAGGTGATACTTGCCGGTTTGTATGCGGGAGGTTTTTTCGAGGAAGCGGCATTCTATGGTGGTACTTGCCTGAGGATCTTTCATGGACTGCAGCGTTTCAGTGAGGATATGGATTTCTCGTTGCTTACGCCAGATGATAATTTCGATTTCACGAAATACTTCCCTGCGATTATAGATGCATTCGCTTTGGTAGGCCGTGAGGTTGAAATAACGAAAAAGGATAAAAAGAATTTTGGAAAGGTGGAATCGGCATTTCTCAAGGATAACACAGATGTATATGATGTGATATTTCAGACAGAGAAGTCAATTAAAATAAAGATTGAAGTGGATACTTGTCCGCCATTGAATTTCAAGACAGAACAGAAGCTGTTGCTTCAGCCACATTCATTCATGATTCGTTGCTTCACACTTCCAGATCTCTTTGCCGGCAA
Organism: Bacteroidales bacterium; assembly: GCA_017472115.1. The sequence goes on from JAFUQW010000143.1 coordinate 1,097, forward strand.
GATGCACGCATTAGTATATCGTACCTGGAAAAATAGAGTAAAAGGACGTGATTGGTATGACTTTGAATGGTATGTGCGTCATAATGTGCCCCTTGATTTCACCCATTTGGCAGAACGCTGCAGGCAGTTCAATAATGAGGAAATCACTCCAGAACTATTTAAAGAGAAGCTCATTGAACGTCTATCGACTGCTGATATAAAGCAGGTAAAGGCAGATGTTCTGCCGTTCGTGCGCAATCCGAAAGAGTTGGATATCTGGTCGAATGACTATTTTGTGCAGTTGGCGGAGATGGTGAGAATGGAATAAGCAATATTTGATGCCATGATAAGAAGCAGGACCTATCATTGATTGCTCCTGCTTTATTCTTAATCGGTCAAGAATAAAATGCTATTTCCCGATGCAAAAATTAGCAAAGATATTTCCCAGCACCTCATCAGTCGAGATTTCGCCCACGATTGAGCCGATGTGGTAGATGGCCTCGCGGATATCCTGGGCTGCGAGGTCGGTAGGGAGGCCGGAGGCGAGCCCGTCGCGGACGCGGAGGAGGGAAGTACGTGAGTCGGTGAGGGCCTGGTCATGGCGCTGGTTGGTGACTAAGGTCTCCTCTCCGCTGCCTATCAGATTTTTCTGGCTTTCGGCCAGAATATGGCGGACTTTATCGATACCGTGTCCGGTTTTGGCAGAGATTGTCGCTACTTCGATCTTTTTACCACGATTCGTTGTGTTCTTAGTGTTAACCACCTCTTCATCAGCGATAGAAACAATAAAGTTTTCCAAAATAACATTTTTGTTATCCTGAGAAACATCCGACTTGTTGAGTAAAAATATCAATATCTGAGTCGAAAGATCCACTTTTCCCATGATGTCTCGGATCATGGAGAAATTTTCTTCATCATCACGGGTGAGATCGACCATTCCAAGTACGATCGAAGCCTCGGAAATCTTGCGGAAAGTCCTTTCGATTCCGATCCGCTCTACTGCTTCACTGGTCTCACGGATGCCCGCTGTGTCGATGAATCGGAAAAGCACACCCGCAATGTTGAGAGTCTCTTCGATAGTATCGCGAGTCGTGCCGTGTACATCGGAAACTATGGCTCGCTCTTCGCCGAGGAGAGCATTGAGAAGGGTGCTTTTTCCTGTGTTTGTCGCTCCTGCGATGGCTACAGGGACTCCATTCTTAATGGCATTTCCGAGACGGAAGGAGTCAATGAGGCGGGTGACATGGGAAATGATTTCCGACAGGAGTGCATCCAGCCTGCTGCGGTCTGCAAATTCCACTTCCTCTTCGCTGAAATCCAGTTCAAGTTCCATCAGCGACACTATTTCGAGGAGTTCGGCCCTCATGCCTCGAAGTTCTGATGAAAATCCGCCTTTCATCTGTTTGAAGGCAACTTTGTGGGCAGCAGCATTCTGTGATGCTATTACATCTGCAACCGCTTCCGCCTGTGCAAGGTCCATCTTGCCGTTCAGAAATGCTCTTTGGGTGAACTCTCCGGGTTCAGCAGCACGTGCTCCCGCTTCAGACAGCAATGACATGATTGAAGAAACGATATACGAAGATGCATGACAAGAAATCTCGACAGAATCTTCACCTGTATATGAGTGCGGTGCACGGAATATGCTCACGACCACTTCATCGATCAGATCTTCACCAGACCTGACTGTGCCGAACTTCATCGTGTAGCCCGCGGAATCCGCGACCGCCCCTTTCTTGAAGCAGACGACCTTGTCAGCCACAGCAAAAGCCTCAGGGCCGCTTACTCTGATTACGGAAATGGCTCCGGTTCCGGGCACCGTTGCAGGTGCACAAATCGTATCCTCGTTTCTTATGTACATTATAACTCTATCTTAAAGTTGATTCTGTCCACGAAAAAGCATTATTCTATGGACAAACTCATAAAAACTCCCTGTATTTCCATGAAAAGGCCTGTTTCCATGGAGAAACGGCTCAAAACCACTCCTTTATCCATAAATGAGACACATTCTGTGGACAAACATCTGTAAGCCGCAGTCCGTCATACCATATAAAATCAGGCTCTTCATCTTCCAACGGTGCAAAATTACCATAAATGGTAAAGAAACAGAAATTTAATTTGGGGAAATCGTCTAAAAATAATTATCTTCGCAGGAATTTAAACGGGAAAACGCTATGTGTAAACGATCAGCCATCGGTACATATTTCAGAGTGAACGCATTACAAGATAATGCACAGTCTCCTGTTTTCTCAAACATTATTATTGTCGGCCATTTTCTTTAATCGGAATTGGTCGCTTTTTTTATATTCATGACAAGACATAACGGATTGAAATTAATATAACAGATATATAAAAATGAAACTTAAAGCAACACTTCGTCTGGAAAACGGCATGGAATTCCATGGATGGTCTTTCGGCAGCACTCAGGCAGTCAGCGGTGAAGTCGTATTCAACACTTCGATGGCCGGTTACCCCGAGCAGCTGACAGATCCAACCTACAACGGCCAGCTCCTATGCCTTACCTATCCTCTTATCGGCAATTATGGTGTCCCTTCAGAAGAACTCATGGCTGAAAGCCTTTCAAGGAATCTTGAATCGGAAAGGATACATCCGCAGGGCCTTATCGTGTTCGACTATTGCGAAGATTACAGCAACTGGGAAGCGGTAAAGAGCCTCGACACATGGATGAAAGAACAGAATCTCCCCGGCATCTATGGAATCGACACCAGAGAGCTCACCAAGATCCTCCGCGACAAGGGAAGCATGAAGGGTTGCATCATTCCGGAGGGAGCTTCAGAGCCGGCACCGGCAGAAGCCCCTTCTCCAAGATTCGTTTCATGCAAGGAACCGATCACATATAAGGCTCGTCCGGCACAGGATGTGGAGAATCCTAACGGAAGCAAGGTAGCCGTGACAGACGGGAAAAGGGTAGTGCTTGTTGACTGCGGCGTAAGGCACAGCATCATCCGCAACCTCATCGCAAGGGGAGCGGAAGTGGTCAGAGTTCCATATGACTATGACTTTACCGATATGGAGTATGATGGAGTCTATGTCTCAAACGGTCCGGGATGTCTCTGCAATTATGAAGCTACTGTCGAAATCCTTAAGAAAGTCCTTGTCGGAAACAAGCCTGTCATTGGTCTTGGAACAGGTTATCATCTCATCGCCAAGGCGGCCGGTTGCGAAATGCTCAGGCTTGAACATCCGCACAGAAGCGCCAACCAGCCTGTAAGAAAGGACGGAACCTATCGTTCATACATTACATCACAGAATGTATATCGCACCATCAGGCCGGAATCCATTCCATCTGACTGGGAAGTGTATTTCACCAATCTCAATGACGGCACGGTTGACGGCATCCGTCACAAGAGCAAGCCGTTTGCAGGCACCCAGTTTGACACTCAGGTGTGTGTAGGCCTCACCGAAAACGTAACCCCGATGGATGAATTCATATCAAAATTATAATTGATGATGGCTTGTAGATGGTTGTAAAGCATCGACAAACCGCAAACGGATGAATTATGATAGACAATAATATAAAGAAAGTACTGGTGCTCGGATCAGGAGCACTCAAGATCGGACAGGCCGGTGAGTTCGACTATTCAGGTTCACAGGCTCTAAAAGCCCTGAAGGAGGAAGGAATCGAGACCATCCTCATCAATCCTAACATCGCTACAGTGCAGACATCGGAGCAGGTTGCCGACAAGGTATATTTCCTTCCTGTGACGGCTTATTTCGTGGAAAAGGTGATTCAGAAGGAAGCCCCACAGGGAATTCTCCTCGCTTTCGGCGGCCAGACTGCCCTTAACTGTGGCGTTGACCTTTACAAGGCAGGAATCCTTGAGAAATACAATGTAAAGGTGCTCGGAACCCCTGTCCAGGCTATAATGGACACCGAAGACCGCGAACTTTTCAACGAGAAGCTCGCTGAAATAAATGTAAGGACCATCAAGTCACACGCAGTCGAGACCATCGAAGATGCGAAGATTGCCGCAAAAGAGCTCGGCTATCCTGTGATCGTACGTGCGGCATACGCCCTCGGAGGACTCGGATCGGGATTCTGTGATAATGAAGAGCAACTCGTGACTCTCTGCGAGAGTTCTTTCTCATTCTCGCCTCAGGTGCTAGTGGAGAAGTCTCTCAAGGGCTGGAAGGAGATTGAATATGAAGTGATGCGCGACCGCTATGACAATGTCATAGCCATCTGTAACATGGAGAATTTCGATCCTCTCGGAATCCACACCGGTGAGTCTATCGTCGTTGCTCCTACCCAGACTCTAAGCGCTAAGGAGTGCCAGTATCTCCACGACCTTGCGATCAAGATGGTGCGCCATATCGGAATCGTCGGTGAATGTAATGTGCAGTATGCCTACGACACCGAATCCATGGAATATTATGTGATCGAACTCAACGCACGTCTCAGCCGCTCTTCGGCCCTCGCATCAAAGGCCACAGGATTCCCTATCGCCTTCGTTGCGGCGAAGATAGGCCTCGGATACGGACTCTTCGACATCAAGAACTCTGTGACAAAGGAGACTCCTGCTTTCTTCGAGCCTGCACTTGACTATGTGGTGGCGAAGATTCCTCGCTGGGACCTTTCGAAATTCACCGGAGTTTCACGCAAGATCGGCTCAAGCATGAAGTCTGTCGGTGAGGTGATGTCCATCGGACGCAACTTCGAGGAAATCATTCAGAAGGGACTCCGTATGATAGGTCAGGGAGCCAACGGCTTCGTCGGCAACAAGGACATCAAGGTCGATGACATCGACAAGGCTCTCAACGAACCTACCGACAACCGCATCTTTGTGATAAGCAAGGCCATGCAGGCAGGCTATACCGTGGATCAGATTCATGCCCTCACAAAGATCGACAAATGGTTCCTCAATAAGCTCATGGGTATCGTCAGCACTCACAAGGAGATGCGTACTTACGACAACTGCGAGCAGATGCCTCTCGACCTTCTCAAGAAGGCAAAGGTGCAGGGATTCTCTGACGTGCAGATCGCGAATGCTCTCTACAAGGGCATGGACAGCGAGGATGCTGAAGATATCGTACGTGCTTTCCGTAAAGCGCATGGCATCGTTCCTTGTGTGAAGCAGATCGACACCCTTGCAGCTGACTATGCAGCCGCTACCAACTATCTTTATCTCACTTACGGAGGAAATTTCAACGACGTACAGTATAAGCATGACAAGAACTCTGTAATCGTTCTCGGTTCCGGTGCTTACCGTATCGGCAGCTCGGTGGAGTTCGACTGGTGTTCGGTAAATGCCCTTCAGACCATCAGAAATCAGGGCTACAGGGGAGTGATGATCAATTATAACCCTGAGACCGTTTCCACCGACTACGACATGTGCGACCGTCTCTATTTCGACGAACTCACATTCGAGCGCGTGATGGACATCCACGATCTCGAGAACCCGCATGGAACAGTGGTTTCTGTGGGAGGTCAGATACCGAACAACCTTGCACTCAGACTCGACCAGAACAAGGTCAGCATCCTCGGAACGAAGGCAACATCAATAGACAAGGCAGAGGACCGTCACAAATTCTCTTCAATCGTTGATGCACTCGGCATCGACCAGCCAAAGTGGAAGGAACTCACAAACTTCGACGAGGTTGACCAGTTCATAGAGCAGGTCGGTTTCCCTGTTCTTGTACGTCCATCATACGTGCTTTCAGGTGCTGCGATGAATGTATGCTACAACCATGAGGAGCTTCGCAACTTCCTCGGTCTTGCTGCGGAAGTGTCTGAGAAACATCCGGTTGTGATGTCTGAATTCATGCAGCGCTGCAAGGAGATCGAGTTTGACGCTGTAGCAGACGGCGGTGAGGTAATCGCATACGCAATTTCTGAACATGTGGAATTTGCCGGTGTTCATTCCGGTGATGCGACCATTCAGTTCCCTCCACAGAAGCTTTACGTCGAGACCGTACGCAGGATCAAGAAGATTGCGAAGAAGATTGCCGCAGCTCTTGAGATCACAGGACCGTTCAACATCCAGTTCCTTGCCAAGGACAACTACATCAAGGTCATCGAGTGTAACCTTCGTGCTTCGCGAAGCTTCCCATTCGTGTCAAAGGTGCTGAAGATCAACATGATCGAACTTGCAACCAAGGCAATGCTCGGACTCAAGCCTGTAGCTCCGCGCAAGTCTGCGTTCGACCTTGACTATGTGGGAATCAAGTCATCTCAGTTCTCATTCTCACGCCTTCAGCAGGCTGACCCGGTCCTCGGAGTCGATATGCACTCTACAGGAGAAGTCGGATGTCTCGGAGACGACTTCAACGAGGCACTCCTCAATTCAATGCTTTCAGTAGGATATGAGATCCCTAAGAAGAACATCCTTATTTCTTCAGGTAACGCACTCCAGAAGGCTGACCTTCTCAATGCATGCAAATTACTCCACCAGAG
>JAFUQW010000144.1 GCA_017472115.1 Bacteroidales bacterium
GGCCCTTGCAGATGCAGGCGTAAGCGCCGTGAAGGTCGGTATCGGACCTGGATCCATCTGTACGACCCGTGTCATCGCAGGTGTCGGAATGCCTCAGCTTTCTGCTGTCATGATGGCTTCCGAGGCTCTCAAGGGTACAGGTGTTCCGGTGATCGCAGACGGCGGTATCCGTTACTCGGGTGACGTCGTGAAGGCTCTCGCCGCAGGTGCAAGCACGATCATGGCAGGTTCGCTCTTCGCCGGAGTCGAGGAGTCGCCGGGAGAGACCATCATCCTCAACGGACGTAAGTATAAGTCATACCGTGGCATGGGTTCGCTCGAGGCCATGCAGCAGGGTTCGAAGGACCGCTACTTCCAGGATATGGAAGAGGACATCAAGAAGCTCGTTCCTGAGGGAATCGTGGCTCAGGTGCCTTACAAGGGAACTCTCAACGAAGTCGTATATCAGCTCGTGGGCGGTCTCCGCGCAGGTATGGGATATGTCGGAGCGGAAAACATCGAGAAGCTCCGCGACGCAAAGTTCGTCCGTATCACCAACGCAGGTTATCTCGAGGGTCATCCGCATGATGTAACCATCACCCGTGAGGCTCCGAACTATTCGAGATAATGAGAAGCAGACTCATAGCATTCATAATGATCGTCTTGCCGGCTTTGTCGTCGTGCAAGGCGATTTCATCCTTTTTTACCGGTGATGAAGTTGTTGCCGAGGTAAGCGGGGAGAAACTCTACCGCAGTGACCTTGAAAAGATTCTTCCGAAAGGACTCGCTCCGGAGGACAGCACCCGTCTTGCCATGCAGTATATTGCCACATGGGCGTCGGATCTTGTTTATATCAATATTGCGGAAGAACAGCTTTCCAAATCGGAAAAGGACGTGACCAAGGAACTTGAGGACTACAGGAAGTCCCTCCTGAAATATCGTTATGAGCAGCTTTATGTAAACGAAAGGCTTGACACAGCGGTTACGGAAGAGCAGATCCGGGAATATTATGATACCCATCAGGATAAGTTCGTCCTTCGTCGTCCTCTTGTCAAGGCCAAGTACCTGAGCATATTTTCCGATTCTCCGGCCAAGGAGCAGATCAGAAAAAGGATGTCCTCGTCTGACATAGATGTTCTTGTCGAGGCGGACAGCCTTGCATATTCTGCCGCTCATAAATATACAGGATGGAATGACGGATGGATAGATGTGTCCGTGCTGGCTCGTGAATATGGAATGGATTATGATTCCATGCTTGCCCTGAAGAAGGGAAACTGGATAGAATATGAGGGTGAGGACGGGCTTTCGCGCATTTCATATATTTCAGATATGGTGCAGGATGGAGAGCTTGCTCCGATCGAGTACGAATCGCAAAACATCAAGGATATGATCATCAGCACGCGGAAGCAGACACTTATTCTGACTTTGGAACAGGATTTGCTGAAGGACGCGCGCGATAATGGAAATTTTGTAATCTATTAGGAAATGAGATATTACCATGCTCTCAAAGGTGTGGCTGCATTAGCCTTTGCCGTCATTTCGACGGCTGTTTCAGCCCAGAGATATTCAAACGGACTTATAGACAAGACTGTTGCCGTCGTCGGCAATGAAGTGATCATGCTCTCGCAGCTTGAGGAAGAAGTGCAGATGATGCGGGCATACGGCATGATGTCGGACAAGAACGGTCGTTGCGAGCTTCTTGAGTCGATGATGTCGTCTAAGCTCTTCCTGATGCAGGCTCGTCTGGATTCTCTCGAAGTGAACAGCGACAATGTGGAAAACATGCTTTCACAGCAGGTTGACAGGATCCGTCAGCAGCTTGGAGGAGACAAGCAGGTTGAGGAGTATTTCGGAAAGCCACTGTATAAGCTTCGTCAGGAATGGAGAGAGACATTCAGGGATCAGAGCCTTACCCAGCAGATGCAGGGACAGATTGCCGAGAAGGTGCCTGCCCTGACACCGCATGACGTGCGTAAATATATCGAAAGGACTGATCCTGAGGATCTTCCGGTGGTTCCTGTCAAATATCAGCTGAGTCAGATATGTGTCTATCCGGACAGGGAGGCTGCCGGTCTGGCCGTGAAGGAAAGGCTGCTGAATCTCAGGGAACGTATCATCAACGGAGAGAGATTCTCTACCCTTGCCCGAATCTATTCGCAGGATCCGGGAAGTGCGATGAAGGGAGGTGAACTCGGAATGGCGCCTAAGTCTATCTTCTGGCCGGTGTTCTCCGATGCCGCCATGGCTCTCAAGCCGGGTGTCGTTTCCCAGATTGTAGAGACCCCGGACGGATTCCACATCATAGAAGTGCTGGACAAGGACGGCGACATGTTCAATGCGCGCCATATTCTCCTCAAGCCGGAATATACTTCGGAGGACAGGGAGAAGGGATTCAAGCTCCTTGACAGTCTAAGGACAGAGATCAATGCCGGGAATATAACTTTCGAGGTGGCTGCATGGGCATATTCGGAGGACCTTCCTACCAGGACCAACGGCGGACAGATGGCCGATCCCACCACCGGTTCGTCATATTTCGAGATAGACGAGCTCAAGCCTCAGGACTATGCGGCGATCCGTGACCTTGAACCGGGAGAGATTTCTACCCCTGTCGAATCTCTTGATAATGAGGGTGTTGAAGCAGGTCGTGACGGTAATCTCGTTTACAAGATAGTTAAGGTTGACAAGATAATCCCGTCTCATACGGCTTCATTCGAAAACGACTATACTCTCCTTCTTGACCAGGCCAAAGCCGAACTTTCCCAGAAGGCGATAGATGACTTCATCGATTCCAAGATAAGGTCAACCTACATCATCATCGATCCTCTTTTCGGTGATTGCGAGTTCAAGAACAACGCATGGCTTGAAAAGGTCAGAAAACCTGAATGATCCGGATGAAGCAGATCAGGAACACGTTAGCCGTTCTGTTTGCCATTCTGATGGCGATGCCGCTGATGGCGCAGCAGAAGAAAGAGCAGTCGGACAGTCTTGTCAGGCTGCTTAAGTCGCAGTCTGTGCAGATGGTTGATGTGGAGGGCGGACGCTATAGGAAAGTGGTAGGTCCGGCCAGATTCCTGCATAACGATACCTATCTTCTTTGCGATACCGCTTATTGGAACGTGGAGACCAATATAATCGATGCTTGGGGCAATGTCAGCATTCTTCAGGATGAGACTGTCCTTACGAGTGACAAGCTCATCTATCTCGTGGAACAGGACCTGGCTCAGTTCCGGGGATCTGTGGTGCAGCTGACTGACAAGGACCATAACACTCTAAGGACCAGACATCTGGATTACAATACAAAGGATTCCGTCGCTGTGTTCATGAATGGAGGTGCTATGAGGGACAAGGACGGACAGATAATCGAAAGCCGGAACGGCACATATGACTCCAAGATAAGCACATTCACCTTTGACAATGATGTGAACATGTTCACGGATTCCATATTTGTCAGGACGCGCAGTCTCGTATATGAATCCGACTACAGTCTTGCAACCTTCGGCAAAGGGACCAATGCGTGGAAGGATGACAACATGCTGTCCTCCGAAAGCGGATGGTACGACAGTGAAGAGGAACTTTTCCTTTTCACGGACAATGTACATGTCATGTCAGCCGATCAGGAAGGGTGGTGCGACAGTCTGTATTTCAACCGCATGACGACCGGTGTGGAGCTTCTTGGCAATGCTCAGGTTTCTGACACTACCCGCAATGTGTTTGCTCTTGCCGGCAGGATAGAATATGTCGATTCGGTCTCCAAGGTGACTCTGACACGCAAGCCGGCCGTCATCACTCAGACCGAGACTCAGGAAGGAGGTGTCGATACCGTATATCTCGGAGCGGACAAGCTGGTTTATTACACTATCAAGATGTGTGATATCGCTCCGTATGTGGTAGAAGATGCAAAGAAACGTCTGGAGACTCTCGATGTGGATCCGGTCGGAACTTTCAGGAAGAAGGCTGCGGAAGAGGCCGCCAAGGCTGCAGAGGAAGCTGCAAAGAATGATCCGAATTATCGCCCTAAGCAACCGCCTAAGGCTTCGGCGGCTCCTTATCTGGGGCCGGTCCGGTCTGCAGCCGATTCTCTCATGGTCAGGAAGCAGGGCCTGGACAGTCTAAGGACCGTTCTTGCCGATTCGATGGCTGTCAGGAAATCTGCCATGCCGGATACTCTCGCTGCTGCTCCTTTCGGTCGCAATATGAAGTTATCGCCGGCTGCTGCCGCACCAGTCGATTCGCTTGTGGCATCGTTGGATTCGCTTTCAGTACCGCTTGATTCACTTGCACTTTCCGACAGCACGGCATTGGCAGACACCACTGCCCTGATCGACAGCACGTCTCTCGTGCCGCCTGATACCACCAAGATAGGCTTTCTTGAAGCTCTCGGAGCGGTGAAGATATACAGGAAAGACATGCAGGTGGTGTGTGATTCCTTGCTTTACAGCGATCTGGATTCTCTTGCAAGGCTTTTCGACGATCCTATCATATATCAGGACATCGTACGTCAGTACAGGGCGGACAGCATATATGTGGTTGTCGATGGAGGCGCTCTCGAGAAGGCGAGTCTCATGGCCAATGCCTTCATAACCATTCAGGAGGACACTTCCCACTATGACCAGATAAAGGGCACGGAGATGATGGCCTATTTCGATGAAAAGGGAGGCCTCAAGAGATTTGATGTGCTCGGAGGTGCATCTGCCTTGTTCTTCCTCGAAGAGAACGGCTCTCTGGCGACTGTGAACAAGACGGATTCCAAGATGCTTTCCGCTACTTTCAAGAACGGAGAGATACAGAGGATATATTACTTTGAATCTCCTAAGAATGACGGTTATCCGATAGTTCAGCTCAGCAAGGATGAGAGAGAACTGAAGGGTTTCAGATGGGATCCTGACAGAAGGCCTGCCGACAGGACTGCGGTGACTCCGTTGTCTCTGCGTCCGAGTCAGAGGGAAAGCTACTCAGCCCGTCCTCGTGCGGAGTTCAAGCAGACTGATATTTATTTCCCGGGTTATATTTCGGATATATATCGTCAGATTGAGGTTCGTGACTCACTGCGGGTTGTGCGCGAAAGAGAGCGTGCCATAGCTGAGCGTGAAGCGGCGGCCCGTGCCCGACTTGACAGTCTCGCTCTTGCCGATTCCCTTGCAAACGTGGCTTCCCTTGCCAAGGCTGATTCTCTTGCGAGGGCTGACTCTCTTGCAGCTGCATCCAAGGCACTTGCGGATTCGCTTGCATTGGCCGATTCGCTCAAGATCGCCGACTCGCTTGCCGTACCGAAGATTCTGACTCCGGAAGAAATACGTGCCGCTGAAAAGGCTGCCGCGAAAGAGGCTAAGGCAAAGCAGAAAGCTGAGGCTAAGGCCGCTAAGGAAGCGAAGAAAAAGGCGAAGCAGGAAGCTCTCGAAGCCAAATGGGCGGAAGCTGACAAGCGGGATGCGGACAAGGCTGCTGCCAAGGCCGCGAAGAAACTTGCCAAGGAGCGCGAGAAGAAACGCAAGGCTCTCGCCGATCAGGCCCGTCAGGAACAGAAGGACGCAGAAATCCTCGAACGTTATCGTCAGAAATACGAAAAGCGCAAGGCCCGCGAAATCAGCAAGGCTTCAAGGAAACAATCTTAAAGCATATGATCATGCAGACATTGAAGAATGATATGCTGACTGTCGTGGTCAGCAGGCATGGAGCAGAGCTCTCAAGTATCAGAAAAGGTGAAACCGAATATCTCTGGCAGGCAGATCCGAAGTTCTGGGCCCGTCATTCTCCTGTTCTTTTCCCGATTGTCGGTAGTGTGTGGGAAGGACATTATAGGGTGGCAGACAAGGATTTCGCTCTCGGTCAGCACGGCTTTGCACGTGATATGGACTTTACGCTTGTGGAGCAGAATGATGACATGCTCCGTTACCGGCTTGAATCCTGTGTAGAGACATTGGCAAAGTATCCGTGGCCATTCCGCCTCGAGATAGCTTACAGACTGCATGGCAACAAGATAGATGTCATCTGGGAGGTTTCCAACCCGGGATCTGAGGATATGTATTTCCAGATAGGAGCACATCCTGCATTCAATTATCCTGATTATGATCCTGCTGCGGATGCTCGCGGATATTTCTCTTTCGACAGGAAAGAGGGACTGGAGTGCATCAGGATAAAGGAAAAGGGTTGCGTGGATGCCGTCACGAAATATCCGCTTGAACTTGATCCGGACGGCAGATATCCTCTCACAAGCTCTACTTTTGATGTAATAGATACCCTTATGCTTCAGGACAGCCAGTTGAGAAGGGTTACTCTTCACCGCACTGACGGTACTCCTTGGCTGAGTCTCGACTTTACGGCTCCTGTGGTAGGACTCTGGTCACCGCCGACAAAGAATGCTCCGTTCATCTGCATAGAACCGTGGTACGGACGATGCGACAGGGCCGGATATGAGGGCGATTACCGCGAGAAGGACTGGATCAACCGTCTCGCCCCCGGCGAAACTTTCAGCAGCGTTTATACGATAGAAATACATTAGAAGACTTTCGAGCATAGTTTTTGAGTTGCCTGCGTTTCGGTTAGTTATAATTAAAACGCAGGTTTATTATGAAACGTCTGATTCAAATCGCACTGGCGGCCATGCTGCTTCCAGTGCTCTCGTCGGCTCAGGAGCCGTATGACAATTCAACCATCTCAAGATTCGACCTGTCCCGGTATCTCGGCACATGGTATGAACTGGCCCGTTTCGACCACAGTTTCGAAAGAGGAATGGATAATGTCACTGCAGAATATTATCTTCGTGATGACGGCAAGGTAGATGTCATCAATTCAGGTTGGAAGGAAGGACGGTTCAAGGTTGCCGACGGAAAGGCCAAGCAACCTGATCCTCTTGCTGATCCGGCCCATCTGAAGGTTTCCTTCTTCCTTTTCTTTTACAGTGACTACAATATCATGATGCTTGATGACAATTATCAGGTCGCCCTTGTCGGCAGCAAAAGCCCTGATTATCTGTGGATATTGTCACGGAAGCCTGTGCAGCCGGATGCTGTCCTGAGCATCCTGGTCGAGGAGGCTGAAAGTCGGGGATATGACACTTCCAAGCTTATATGGGTCGATCAGACGATGAATGAAATAGTATTCGATTGAGAAACGGCAGGCACTACCTATTTGAGGGTAGTGCCTGTATGATTTATCATAAAATATCGTGAAAATTACCCTGCTTCTTCTTTGTTCCGTATCGCTGAATCATGAATTTTGATATATTTGCGCTTCGCGCAAAACAATAAGAAATGAAGTTGTCGGAACTTAAGACAGGAGAACGTGGAGTGATCGTGAGAGTATCCGGTCACGGCAGTTTCCGCAAGAGAATAATTGAGATGGGCTTTGTAAAGGGCAATAAGGTGAAGGTGATCCTTAATGCCCCTTTGAGGGATCCTATCGAATATGAAATAATAGGTTATAAGATTTCGCTGCGTCGCGAAGAGGCTGCGAAGATCGAGGTCATCAGCGAGGCAGAGGCAAAGGAGCAGATGAGCAGGGATGTGGCTCCCGAGGCTCTGCGTGCTCTTGAAGCCGATGGTGACTGGCTGGAAAAGGAAATGGATACCCTTGCGGAGGAGCGTCGCAAGCAGATCAGGGTTGCTCTCGTAGGTAATCCGAACTGCGGAAAGACCTCGCTTTTCAACATAGCTTCCGGCGGCCATGAGCATGTCGGCAATTACAGTGGCGTGACGGTGGATGCAAAGGAAGGCACATTCGAATACGGTGGTTACAGATTCCTTCTGGTCGATCTGCCGGGTACATATTCGTTGTCGGCATATAGCCCTGAAGAACTGTATGTCCGTCGCAACCTTGTGGAGGAGATGCCGGACGTCGTGGTGAATGTGGTTGACGCATCCAATCTTCAGCGCAATCTCTACCTTACCACCCAGCTCATCGATATGAACCTCCGCACCGTCATGGCCCTGAACATGTATGACGAGCTTCAGGAAAAGGGTGACAGATTGGACATCAGGCAGTTGGGCTATCTTCTCGGAATGCCTGTTGTCCCGACCGTCAGCCGTACGGGCGAGGGCATAGACCGGCTTTTTGACACAGTGATACAGATCTATGAGAAGAGCGATCCGCACCTGTCCCGTCATATCCACATCAATCATGGAGCCGAACTTGAGCACAGCATCGACAGGATCAAGCTGCTGATCCGGAAGAATACGGACATCAGATATAAATACTCCACACGTTATCTTGCGATCAAATATCTGGAAAATGACAAGGAGATAGAATCGGTGGTGGAAACGCTTCCTGACCGTGATGAGATCATCGCGGCACGCTTCGAGGAGAACAGGAGGATCAACGGTATTCTCGGTTCGGGAATCGAGTCTGCCATAGTCGATGCCAAATATGCCTTCGTGCAGGGAGCTCTGGCCGAGACATACATGCCATATCAGGGAAAGAAGAAACGCAGTTCTCTGACCGACAAGATCGATGCGGTCGTGACGAACAAGTGGGCGGCATTCCCTATATTCTTCCTCATGCTCTACCTCGTCTTTGACGCTACCTTTGTCATAGGTGAATATCCTATGCGGTGGATAGAATGGGTGGTCGGGCATTTCGGGGCATTCATCGCCTCGGTCATGCCGGACGGATGGCTGAAGGATCTTGTCGTAGATGGAATCATTGGCGGTGTGGGAAGTGTCCTTGTATTCCTGCCCAACATTCTGATACTATATCTGTTCATATCCCTTCTGGAAGATTCCGGATATATGGCCCGTGCCGCATTCATCATGGACAGGCTCATGCATAAGATAGGCCTTCACGGAAAATCCTTCATCCCCATGATCATGGGATTCGGCTGCAACGTGCCGGCCATAATGGCCACAAGGACCATCGAGAGCCGCAAGAGCCGTCTAATCACCATGCTCATCATCCCGCTGATGTCATGTGCGGGGCGACTTCCGGTGTTTGTCCTCATAGCAGGGGCATTCTTCCCGAAAGGAGCCGGTCTGGTGCTTGTGGGACTCTATGCCCTCGGAATCATCTTTGCCATCATTGCTGCAAGGATCATGAGCCGTTTCTTCAAGGATGACGATCTTCCTTTCGTGATGGAGCTTCCTCCATACCGCATCCCGACCGGAAAATCCGTGTTCAGACACACATGGGAGAAGGGACGTCAGTATCTTCAGAAGATGAGCGGCATCATCCTGATCTGTTCGATCGCGATCTGGTTCCTCGGATATTTCCCTGACCATAATGCATATGATTCAGTGCAGGAACAGCAGGAAAATTCATTCATCGGCTATATCGGCAAGACCATGGAACC
Organism: Bacteroidales bacterium; assembly: GCA_017472115.1. Next base: position 9,260 of record JAFUQW010000144.1, read on the forward strand.
GGTGCTCGAGCCTCTCGGATTTGACTGGAGGATGGGTGTCGGCATTGTGGCCGGTGTGGGTGCCAAGGAACTGGTAGTCAGTACTCTCGGTGTGATGTATGCTGTCGAGGAACCGGTGTCTGCCGGTGATGGTTTTGCCGGAGGAGCTGCCGACGGAGGAACTGCTGTGAGCGGTGATGCCGGAACGGATATCGCCGATGAGACCGTAGTGCCCGTTCCTGATGCGACGGACAGTTCCGGCGCCGATACACGTCTGCAGCGTGCGTTGGTAAAGACCGTTACCCCTGCGGCGGCCCTTGCCTATATGGTGTTCATCCTGCTCTACTTCCCGTGCATAGCTACCTTCGTAGCCATAAAGAACGAAAGCGGCGGCTGGAAATGGGCCATCATCACCGCGGTCTATACCATCCTTCTCGCCTGGGTAGCCGCCTTCATCACCTTCCGTCTCGCTTCGCTCTTCCTTTAGTGACGCTGGCAGCTAAATGTCTGTCACTCAGTCTTTTATGATAATTCGCTGCTGCCTTCTGCCGGCAGCGAATTTAGTGTAAGTTGTTGATGGTTAGGGATTTGGCTGCCAGTGGGTCCGCAATATACCAACATATAGGGATTGCGGGAAAGGGAAATACGCGGTATCTTTGCACCTGAAGATTAGAAATAAGCCATTATAGTTATAGAAATAGCAAATCCTTTTAATTGTTGTATTCAGAAGAGGTCTTCCGCGATGGAACACCTCTTTTTCGTTGGACGAAGCAAGCAGAATGACAATTAGTTAAAATAATCATTATCTTTGAGGGCTGACTTCAGCCGGATTAAGAGCAGAAGGCGGCTTGAACAGACAAATATCATGAAAAATGAGTACAGATAACGAAAGAATAGTATTCTCCGGGACGATGAAGCTGGCGGACCTGATAGGAGCCAACTATCAGCTTCTGAATGTTCTGTCACGTATGGGCATTGGCCTCGGTTTCGGTGAACTTACCATCAATGAAGTGTGTGAAAGTCAGGGGATAGACAAAGATTCCTTCCTGCTGATATGTGATGTCTATACCTATGACGATTTCGTACCGTCAAAGGAAATTCTTGCTACGGCAGACCCTTCGACCCTCGTGGATTATCTTCATAATTCCCACGCCTTCTATCTTGACAAGGAATTCGCCTCATTGGAAAGAAATCTGAAAGCGATGGTGGAGCCGTGTGATTCCACGCAGAAGAAGATTGTGGAGAAATTCTTCAAAGGATACAAGAAGCAGGTAGAGAACCACTTCGCATACGAAGAGGATGTGGTATTCCCGTATGTACGTGCTCTTGTAAGAGGAGAGGTGCAGGAGAGTTATGCCATCGAGCAGTTCGAGGAAAACCATAGCAATATCGATGAGACTCTCAATGATCTCAAGAACATTGTGATGAAGTATCTTCCGGAGACCTGTGATACGGTTCTTCGCAATGAGGTCCTTTACAAGCTGTTCAGTCTTGAGGCCGATCTTGCCAAGCACACTATTATAGAGGATACCGTGCTGATCCCGATTGTAAATAAAATGGAGGAACGATGAAGTCTGCTTTAAAGAAAGTCTTGCTCATCATGCCTTCCAAGATAGTTGCGAGAGGCATTGAGTCCGTGCTTGGCGAGCTCGGCGAGTTCCGTGTGGAAGGTATTCTGACCGATCTGTCCCGCACCAGTGAGTCTCATCTGAAGAATATGGACGTGGATGTCATCATCATCGACCCATGTGTATTTGATTATGTTTCGCGCGGAAGCGGCCGCAGCAGAATCGCTGAATATTCCGATGCAGCAGTGGTGGCACTCCAGACCATTCCGATGAATGCCGAGGACTTCAAGCCCTATGACGGGACGGTAAACATTTTCGATGACCCTGTCACTGTTGTCAGAAAGCTGCGTGAGGCATGCTCGTCCCATCATGAGAATCCTGATGCCGAGAGTCATGACCTGTCTGCAAGAGAGAAGGAAATCCTGGTCTGTGTAGCCAAGGGTATGCTCAACAAGGAAATTGCGGATGTATGCAATCTGTCGATCCACACGGTCATCACCCACAGAAAGAACATAACACGAAAGACAGGCATCAAGACCGTGGCCGGCCTCACTGTGTATGCCCTTCTTCACAATCTTATCGATTCCAATTCGATCGAGCTGGAGTGATCAGGAATATTTCCGCGGAAGTCTGAACAGGATCGCCCCGATGGCAAAGAGTCCCATCACGAAAGGGTAGTAAAGATACCCGATGATGGAAATCGACGGAACGCCCGCAAGCCCTGCGGCCATGAGCATCTGTGCGCCGTAAGGGATGAATCCCTGGATCAGACATGAGAATGTATCAAGCAGACTGGCTGTCTTTCGAGGGTCCAGCCCGAATCTTTCAGTGATGTCCCGTGCTATCGTGCCACTCGTGATGATGGCTATGGTGTTGTTGGCGGTACATAGATTGGCCAATGAAACAAGTCCCGCTATGCTGAATTCGGCCCCGCGCCTGCCGCTTACCCTGCGTGTCATTCCGTTCACGATGAAGTCGAGTCCGCCGTTCACCTTTATCAGTTCCAGCATACCTCCGGCAAGCATTGTGACGATGATCAGATCGCCCATACCGCTGATGCCGCTTCCTATGCTTTCAAGCCAGCCGCTCCAGCCGAGACTTCCCGTTGAAAATCCTATCAAGGCATTTACGGCAAGTCCGATTGTAAGCACAGCAGTCACATCCATCCCCGAAATGGCCAGGGCTATGACCAATATATAAGGAATGAGCAGAATCCATTGTATATGACCTGTCTCCGGAGTGACGTTGACCGAAGATCCGAGCACTACATAAAGAGCGGTCACGATTATTGCTGCCGGCCCGACAATCCTTACGTTGACCTTGAACTTGTCCGCCATCGAACAGCCCTGGGTGCGGGTCGCGGCGATGGTCGTGTCTGAAATGAAAGAAAGATTGTCACCGAAGAATGCGCCTCCCACTATGATGGCCGTGATGAAGGAAGGACTGGATAATGAGCCTGAAAAGCCGCCGGAGGCCAGCTCTTCAGCAATTCCTGCAGCGACAGGAACGAGTGCGACGATGGTTCCGACGCTTGTTCCTATGGACATCGATATGAAGCATGAAGCAAGGAAAAGTCCTGCATATATGAGGTTGCCGGGAAGAATGCGGAGGGCGAGGTTTACCGTGGCATCGATGGCTCCGATGGCTTCGGCTGTGGATGCGAAGGCCCCTGCAAGAACGAATATCCAGATCATCAGGAGGACGTTCTTGTTGCCTGCACCTTCGGAAAATATCGCGATCCGCTGCTCGATGCTCCTGCCTCTGCAGATGGCTATTGCATAGACAGAAGCTAAGAGGAAGGCTGCTGAGATCGGTATCTTGTAGAAATCATGCGCTATTATCGAAGAAATCAGATATACGCATAGAAACACGATGAGCGGACTGAGGGCCAGCCATCCGTTGAGGGGTCTGGCATCATATTCCGCCTTTTTTCTCAGAAGGCCGGCGGACCATTCCTTCATATATTTATCAGGAATTATTCCCATGTCTGTTTAAGTTTCGCGAAGATGCTATTTGTCAAGTCGGGCGCAAAGTTACATAATTTCGCCTATCTTTGCAGACAATAATCATGAAGAAGCAGAAGAATATCATAGAAGCGCCTTTGGGAGAAACAAAAGTTCTTCTCCACACCTGCTGCGCACCGTGCTCGAGCGCAATCATCGAGGCCATGATGAAGAACGGGATCACTCCCGTTATTTATTATTGCAATCCCAACATCTATCCTGTGGAAGAGTATGAGATAAGAAAGAACGAGTGTAAGCGATATGCAGAGGCCCTCGGCCTTGAAATCGTTGATGCCGACTATGACCATGACAACTGGCTCCTTCAGATGAAGGGACTTGAAGATGAGCCGGAGAGGGGAGGGAGATGCCTCAAATGTTTCAAGTTCAGGCTTCTTCGCACGGCTGAGTATGCGCGTGACCATGGTATCAAGGTTATCACCACCACTCTCGCTTCTTCCCGCTGGAAATCCCTCGACCAGATCAATGAAGCCGGCTTCTGGGCCTGTGATCAGGTCACCAACCGCTACTTATCCACCGAAACCTCCGTTTCCGTGGATAACCCTCACAATTCCCGCCACTTATCCACCGAAACCCCTGTTTCCGTGGACAAAACGAACGACGGACCTGTCTGGTGGCCATATAATTGGAAAAAAGGCGGCCTTCAGGAACGTCGCCTTCAGATTATCAAGGAATATGATTTCTACAACCAGCAGTACTGCGGCTGCGAATTCAGCATGCGCAACAAGTAATCCGGCTTTTCAGATGCTTATCTGGTCCTGATTGTAATTCCGGATTTCTTTACTCCCTTTCCGGATACTTCCACGATGATGTCACCTGCCTCCGTGCAGCTTTGAACCAGAACGGTCAGCTGTCCGCTGAAAAGGTGCATCTGAGGCTGCTGGAACGGTTCAAGACATGTAGGATCGCCGTTGGCGATGGCCTTGAAAGAGCCTGCACCGCTGACTTTCACCTTCACGAGCCTGTTGTCGCATGGAACAGGATTGCCGTCCTTGTCGATGAGACTTACATTCACATAGCATAAATCCTCTCCGTCAGCTGAAAGTTCCGTGCGGTCCGGAGTGAGCTTGATTGCGGCGGCCTTTCCTGCGGTGCGGACAATTTTCTCGGCAACGGCATTGCCTTCAGCGTCATATGCCACGACCCTTATCTCACCCGGCTGGTAGGTCACCTCGTCCCACATGAGGCGGTAGCGTTCCATCGCCGCACGTCCCAGACACGGTGTGTTGCCGTCCGAAGTTTTCTTTGTACGTATTCCCTGTGAAATACCGTTCACGAAAAGTTCGGCCGAAGGATAAGAGGTATAGACGAATACAGGTGTCACTTCGCCTTCGCGGCCTTCCCAGTTCCAGTGCGGCAGGACGTGCAGGGTCTCGTCATCTCTGTTCCATACGCTTCTGTAGAGGTAGTATCTGTCCTTTGGAATCGAGGCGAGGTCGATGATTCCGAAAACGGAAGAATGGTTCGGCCACGCATCCGTGTCATATGGCGAAGGTTCGCCGAGATAGTCGAATCCTGTCCATACGAACTGGCCGATGCACCAGTCGTAATCCTCGTCGGCAGCGAAGTCGTTGTCCGGAATATTGGACCAGAAACAGTACTCCGTGTCGTATGAAGAGGACTGATGGTCCTCGTTGAGGATGTCGTTGCCCAAGGTTACAGGGAAATGATAGACTCCTCGTGAACTTACGGTAGAAGCCGTCTCGCTTCCGAGGATTATTCTCTGAGGAAGAAGATTGTATGCAGGGATGTATCTGTCAACCTTGTAATTGAATCCGACCACGTCAAGCTGCGCTGCGAATCCGTTTTCCACAACTGCATTGTACTGGTCCATTCCGCAGGTCACAGGCCTTGTAGGGTCGAGCCTGTGGCAGATGTCCTGCAGCCATGCGGCCACTTCAAGACCACCCTCTGCCCATTGCGACGGCACTTCGTTGCCTATGCTCCACATCACGACGGAAGCGTTGTTGCGGAAATGCCGGAGCATGTTTATCATATCCTTTTCCGCCCATATCATTCCGTCTCCGCTGTCTTCGTTGAAGAAACGGTGATAGCCGTTCTCGCATTTGGCCGCGTCCCATTCGTCGAAATTCTCGACCATGAGCATGATTCCCATCTCGTCACAGAGTTCGACAAGTTCCTCAGCAGGCATGTTATGGGACGTGCGGACTGCATCGCATCCCATATCCTTGAGCATCGTAAGCTGGCGGCGCAGGGCTGCCTTGCTGACTGCTGCACCGAGGGGACCGAGATCGTGATGCAGGCAGACTCCGCGGAACTTGCGCATTTCTCCGTTGAGGAAGAAGCCTTTGTCCGGGCGTATCTCTATGGTCCTGATTCCGAAGCGGGTGCTGACCTTGTCCAAAGGCTCTGTTCCTGCCTTTATGCTGATGGCCGGTCTTGCCATATCCCAGTCTGTGTCTATGCTCCCTCCTGTATATATTTCAGTTTCAGCATGATATAATACAGGATTCTCCGGTGACCATAGCTGAGGGTCATCGACTGTGATGATCTGCTCCACCTCTCCATTGATGAGTCTGCGTGTGTCTGTCCTCTCGGCTACGGTCTTTCCTTCCGCGTCGATGATGCGGGTCTTGAGAGTCATCACCGAACCATCTTCCGCTCCCTCGACTGTGGTCCTGACGCTTACGCTTGCATAGTCCTTTCCTACATAAGGAGTGGTTATATATGTCCCCCAGACAGGTACATGCACTGCAGGCATTGTCAGATGACGTACCTTTCTATAGAGTCCGGCTCCCGGATACCAGCGGCTCGACTGCGGCCTGTTCTCAAGAAGTACGGCAATCTCGTTGGCACCGTCCTTCAGGCTGCCGGTGATATCCACGGAGAAAGAATTGTAGCCGTATGGCCAGAAGCAGACCTTCTCGCCGTTCACGAATACCTGCGCCTCGCTCATCGCTCCGTCGAAAAGGAGGATGTGGCGGCGTCCGTCCAGCGTGCCCTGAGCTATTTCAAGGTTTCTCCTGTATGCGCCTTTGCCCATATACGGAAGGCCTCCCGTCCGTCCGGTCTTTTCAGTCGCCGTCTTTTCTCCGTTCTGTACGACAGCTACCTTCTGAAGGTCATTGCCGCGGTCAAAAGGCCCGTAAATCGCCCAGTCGTGAGGGACAGTGACCTTTTCCCATCCTTCCGTCGCTTCGATGTCATGACCTCTTCGGAATTCCCATTCCTTAAGGAGGGTTTCGCTCCGTACGCTCTGCGCGGATGCTGAAATGGTGCAGCTTGCTGCCGCCAAAAGCAAGATTATTCTTTTCATATGGTTGTTTCTTTTCATTTACCAAACGGATCCAAGGCGGCAGTAGGCCGTCCGTCTGCGAATGCCCCAAGCGAATATGCATTCCATCCGAGTGCCGCATAGCTCGAAGGCTTCCACTTGCCGTCGGTCTGCGGTTCCCAGTAGAATACACCGTGGCAGTCCTTGATCTTTCGCGCTCCGTCAAGAATATACTGCATCGCCTCCTTTGCCATCTGAGGCTCGCTCACAGGCATGCCGGTCTCGCATATGATTACAGGCTTTCCGTATCTGTCGCTGAAAGATGCGATGTTCGTCAGGCAGGCTTCAGCGGTGCCGCGCCAGTCGCTCCATCCTCCGTTTTCCCACCAGGACGGGTACAGCGACATGCCTATGATGTCATATTTCAGATTCAATCCCTTCATCCGGCTCAGAAACCAGTCGAATTCATCTGTCTGATGACCGTTGCTTCTGTGCAGGATCACCTTCGCCTTCGGATAGATGCTCTTTACTGCATCGTATCCGGCATTGAAGAATTTAAGGAAGTTGAGCCGGTTCTCTTCTTTGTCGATATTACCTTCGGGATGCAGCATTCCGTTGTTGACCTCATTCCCGACCTGCACCCATTCCACGTCGATGCCGTTGTCCTTCAGCAACTGCAGCACCTGAGAAGTGTGGCCGGCAACAGCTTCGGCAAGTTCTTGTTCCGTGAGACCGGACCATGATGCAGGCTTGACCTGCTTCGATGGATCCGCCCATGAATCGCTGTAATGGAAGTCTATCATGATCCTCATTCCGAGTTTCTGTGCCCTTCCGGCCTTGACCAGCACGTCCTCCTTTCCGCACCAGCCTCCCTCAGGATCGACCCATACGCGCAGCCTGATGGAATTCATCCCGATTTCCTTCATCAGGGCCGTGCATTCGGTCTCTGCGCCATCTGCGTCGCGGAACTTCACTCCGTCATCTTCCATCTGTGTGACCCAGCTGATGTCCGCTCCTTTGGCGAATTCTCCCTTTTCGATTACGTTTTCATCTTTCCCGTTGTCGGGAACATGGCCGGTGGCTCCGTAAGGATTGTCTTCACAGGATGATGCTGACATTAAGATCAGGACAGCTGCGATATGCTTCAGATTCATATATGTTCTTTTAACTTGTTTTACAAACTTACTTATTTTTGCGCATATCGGAACAAAATCTTGACCTTTTTTGAAAAAATGACTTAATTTGTAAGAAACCGTTCAAGAAACAGTTTATGAATTTTATCATCAGAAATGACATGATGTGTTTTCCGAAAAGACACATGACATACTGATGAGAAAGCAGCAGTCTCAACAAATAATATTTATATGTCCGCTTCCGTTTATCGTAACATAATCGTCCTTTCGACCCTCATTTCCCTGGCATCCTGCAATATCATTCATCAGAGTCCCTTCGAAGATGACCTTCGGAGACTGGATGAAGCCTTGGACATGTCGGAAGAGTATCAGCATGCCAAGTCACAGAAGATCAGCACCATAGAGAATATGCTGAATTCGCGCGGCGTGGCCGACCTTCAGAAATACCATATCTACGGCCAGCTGTTCCAGGAGTATGCGGCATATCAGTTCGATAAGGCAAAGGAAATGCTGGAGCATCAGGAAGAAATTGCCAGGCGTCTCGGCAATATTTCCCTTGTGAATGATGCATTGCTTGACAAGGCTCTTCTCTACATCAATGCAGGTCTGTATCTCGAAACGGAGAACATATTCGGGCAGATGGACACCCTCGCCTTCGACAAGGGACAGCAGATAGAGTGGTGTAATGTCAGACAGAAGTATCTGTCCGATTATGACGAGTATGTCCGCAGTTCGGGTGTCAAGGTCAAAGGAGTGGAAAAGGTGCAGTATTATCAGGACAGGATACTTGCAGAGACTCCTGATTCCTCTCCGGAGAATCACAACATACGCGTGCTCAGGCTCATCAGCCAGGGAGATTATGACAAGGCTCTGGCGCTTAACGGCCAGGTGCTTGAGAATATGAACGTCAATTCACGCGAATACGCGATCAGGGCATATTGGCAAGGTGCAATCTGTGACCTTCAGGGCAATACCCTCGGAGCTGTCCACTGGTGGACCGAGTCAGCGGTCTGTGACATCAAGGGAGCGATCAAGGATAATGCTTCGCTGGCCTCTCTTGCCCAGAAACTCATTTCACCTCAGGATACCGACCGTGCGTTCAGATATATACGTTTCAGTCTCGATGACGCCGTGTTCTATAACGCCAAGCTCCGCAAGGTGCAGATCGCATCGGTCTTTCCTATGATCGAGAAGGCCTATACAGACAGCAAGCTGGAGAGGGACAGAGAGAGAAAGACTCTTCTCAACTGGATTTCCGCGATCGCTCTGCTTCTTCTGCTCCTCTTCATCTATGCCGTGAGACTCTTCATCAAGGCCAGGTCGGGTGCGCGTGAGATAGAAAAGAAGAACGAGCAGCTTGCAGCATACTACAAGTCCATGGAGGCTGCAGAGAACGGCCTCAAGGAAACCAATCTGGAATTAGTCGAGGCAAATGCCGCGAAGGAAGAATATCTCGGCCTTTTCCTTTCGATGTGCTCAAGGTATCTCGACAAGCTGAAGAAGGCTTTGGGCAGGGAGCAGTACGAGGAGGAGCTCAAGAAATTCTACAACACTTTCGACACCTCCTTCCTCCAGCTGTATCCTACATTCGTCGATGAGTTCAATGCACTCCTGAGGGAATCGGAACGCATACACCTCAAGGACGGGGAAATGCTCAATACGGAGCTTCGCATCTTCGCCCTGATCAAGCTCGGAATAACACAATCCTCCCATATTGCGTCTCTTCTGAGGTACTCGGTAAACACCATTTATAATTACAGGGCACAGGTCAAGAACGCAGCCCTGTCTGATAGAGAAAATTTCGAAGAATCTGTCCGGAAAATAGGCTCGAAGAGGTTGTAAAATCCACTTTTTTAAAACGGTTGAGATTGTGGATTCCGTTGTAAATCAATATGTTGATATACATCGGAATCCACTTTGTTTTTTGTAGCAGTCCCGTCTGCCTCGGACAGGTATTCCCTTTATCCACTTTTTAACCCCTTTCCGGTGTTGTAAGTATTTGATATTCAGTGTTATTGGCTATGTTTGTCCACTTTGTTGAGCCGCCCTGGCGTGCCCTCGGCTCAGTTAATGAAAAATCTTTTTAATTTTGGAATGCGAAACATGATTTCGTCCACATATACATTAACACACAAATACTAACCCATGAAACACCTTACTCGTAAACTCGTCATGGCCTTCGTGGCAATGGCATTGAGCTGCGCCAGTGCGTTCGCTCAGCAAGTGAAAGGTACAGTTACGGATGCTTCCGGCTATCCGGTGATCGGCGCCGCCGTCATCGTGGAAGGAACTTCCATCGGTACAACAGTTGACCTGGATGGTGCATTCGCTTTCAATGAAGCAGTGCCTTCAGACGCCATCCTCGTTGTTTCTTCAATCGGTTACAAGACTGCCAGGATTCCTGTAGGGGGGGGCAACCTTAACATCGTTCTTGAAGAAGATACACAGATGCTCGATGAGACTGTCGTAATCGGTTACGGCGTCCAGAAGAAGAGCGTCGTGACTGCAGCGATTTCTTCAATCACATCTGATGATCTCAAATCACAGTCAAACACCCGTATCGACAACCTCCTTCAGGGTATGACTTCCGGTGTGACCGTAACCACATCATCAGGTGCTCCTGATGCTGGGTCGCAGGTACGTATCCGCGGTGTCGGTACGATCCACAATTCTGATCCTCTTTATATTGTTGACGGTATGCCTGTAGGTGGCATCGACTATCTCAACCCTGCCGACATCGAGCGTATCGAGGTCCTCAAGGATGCGGCTTCCGGTGCAGTCTATGGTGCTCGTGCGGCAAACGGCGTCATCCTCGTGACAACCCGTCAGGGCAAGGCCGGCAAGACATCTGTAAACTATGACTTCTCATACGGATGGCAGAATCCTTGGCGCAAGCCTCAGGTGCTCAATGCGACAGAGTATGCGATCATGATGAACGAAGGCTCTATCAATGCAGGTGAGGGCCTGAGATATGAAGATCCTTATTCATTCGGTGAGGGAACCGACTGGGTGGCTGCAATCTTCAATGACAATGCACCTGTCATGAAACACGACCTCAACATCAACGGAGGTAATGACCGCGTACAGTATTCCACTTCAGCCGGCTTCCTCTCACGCGAGGGTACCATCGGAGGTAATTTCGGCCGTTCGAACTACGACCGTTTCACTCTCCGTCAGGCAGTGAACGCTACACTTTTCGACAACAGCAACGACCGCAGCTGGCTCAACAAGGCCACAATGCAGACAAGCGTCTCTTACGCGCACATCAATGCTACCGGTATCTCAAACAACTCGGAGTTCGGTTCTCCTCTCGGTTCGGCACTCGGCATGTCGCCTATCGAAAGCATTTATGCAACCGACGAGCAGGTGCAGCTTTACAGAGAATTATATAAAGGTAAGAACGGTGACGGTACAGACATCGACATCCTTCCATATCTCATCAAGGATTCACAGGGCCGTTACTATACTGTCGTTGACGGTGTGACCTACAACGAGCAGAACAACCCTCTTGCCATGCTCGAACAGCCGGGTACGAAGTATTTTACAGACAAGTTCGTTGCAAACGGCAATCTCGAACTCCAGATCTGGGACGGTCTCAAGTTCCGTACTCAGGTGGGTATAGATATGGCGTTCTGGGGCAATCATGGTCATAACGAGCCATATTTCCTTTCTTCAAAGAACTACAACTACGACAAGCTTTCAATCACAGAGGCTACCTGTCCTGACTGCAAGAAGGTCGTTTCTTCTGTAACAAAGACAGACTACGGTTCAGGAGCTTCCCAGGAAATGAACCGCTCGCTTTCATGGCAGGTCGAGAATATCCTTTCTTATGACAAGACTTTCGGACAGAACTCGATCTCTGTAATCCTCGGACAGTCTGCTCTGTCATCATCTTCATCGAATGTCGGTGCATCCGCACAGGGCGTGAAGTATCTCTATGACGATTATATGATTTCCGTCAACAACACATACGGAAAGCTGGAGGACGGACATCGTAACGGCTGGGGTTCATGGAACTCGATCCCTTACAGACTCGCATCTTACTTCGGACGTATCTCCTACAACTACGGCGAGCGTTACATGGCCGAGGTTACAGTACGTCGTGATGCATCAAGCCGCTTCGGTGACAACAACAAGTGGGGTACCTTCCCATCGGCATCCATCGGATGGAACATCAAGAACGAGTCATTCCTCAAGGATGTAAGCTGGCTTTCAGGCCTCAAGCTCCGTGCATCATGGGGTATCAACGGTAACGACAACATCGGTAACTTCACCTATGCAGTCTATATGAACTCAGGCAACAACTATGTGTTCGGTTCAGGTGCCAACGGCACAGAGAGCATTACTCCGGGATCGAAGCCATCCGGTCTTGCTAACCCTGATGTGAAGTGGGAGCAGACAGCTCAGACCGACATAGGACTCGATGCCGCATTCTTCGGCAACCGTCTTACTTTCGTCGCTGACTGGTATCAGAAGAAGACTACAGGTATGCTTCTCTCGCTTCCTGTACCGGGCTATACAGGTGAATCATCACCTACAGGTAACCTCGGTGACATGGTCAACAGCGGAGTTGAGATCGACCTCGGATTCCGTGACACATACGGTGACTTCAACTGGCATATTTCTGCAAATGCCACTTATAACAAGAACACTCTCACATATCTTGGTGACGACTCTTCATATCTTACTGTTTCGACACACAAGCTCGGTACCTTGAGCCGCGGTGTGGTAGGAATGCCTTTCCCATACTACTTCGGCTACAAGACTGACGGCGTATTCCAGAATCCTGAAGAAGTTGCCGCATATACAAATGCTGAGGGCGGTCTCATCCAGCCAAATGCAACTCCTGGAGACCTCCGTTTCGTTGACGTGAGCGGTGATGGAAAGATCGATGACGATGACCGTACATACATAGGCAAGGGAATGCCGGACTGGACATTCGGTCTCAATCTCGGCTTCGAATGGAAGGGAATCGACTTCAACATGCTCCTCCAGGGCCAGCTCGGTGCACAGGCATTCAACGTGACCCGTCGTACGGACCTTTATTATATCAACCTTCCTAAGACCATCCTTCGACGTTGGACAGGCGAGGGTACTTCAAACAAGTATCCTAAGTTCGAGTTCGAGTCTGAAAACGGCAACCTTCTTGTTTCAGACGTATGGGTAGAGGATGCTTCATTCCTCCGCGCACGTAACGTACAGCTCGGATATACTCTTCCGCAGAGCCTTACAAAGAAGTTCTTCGTTCAGCGTCTCAGAGTGTATGCTCAGGCTGAGAACCTCTTCACCCTCACAAGATACACCGGTTGCGATCCGGAAGTTTCTGGTGGCGGATCATATGGAACAGAGGCCGGTATCGACCGTGGTGTATATCCACAGAACCGTACCTTCTCTGTAGGTGTCAATCTTACTTTCTAATTTAACAGGATGATATTATGAAAAAGATAATTATTGCAATAAGCGCATTGGCTGTCCTTCTGATGTCTTCTTGTACAAAAGACTTCGTTACGGTGCAGCATAATTCAGCAGAACCGATGGATGCTTATTTCATAGATGAGTCAAGAATGTACGAGTCTCTGGTTGCTGCATACCATCCTCTCGGCTGGTTCGACTATTGTTTCGGTGCTTACAATGATCTCAGACTAGTTTCCGACATCATGGCTGATGACGTTTACTGTGGCGGATCGAATGCAAGTGACCAGATAACATTGGTAAAGACACACTTCTACACCGCGACTCCGATCGAGCATTGCGGCGGTATCTGGACAGCGGCATATTCGGGTGTGAACCGCAGCTGTGTGGTTCTCGAGTATGTTGACGGAGTTCCAGGAATGTCAGAAGAGACCAAGGCTCTCTATAAGGCTGAGGCTACCGTCCTCAAGGCATGGTACTATACTCTTCTCTGGAAATTCTGGGGCAACATCCCTTACTATGATGTCAACCTTACAGCTCCATATACAGCTCCTCAGCTCCCGGCTGACGAAGTCTATACCAGGATCGTAACCAAGATCGAGGAGGCTATCGCAATGAATGCACTTCCTGCCGTTGCTTCCCAGAAGGGCCGTGTGACCAAGGATATGGCCTACATGCTTTACGCGGAGGTCGTGATGTATCAGAACGACGAAAGCCGTTACTCTACCGCTCTCAATTATATGAAGGAAATCATCGATTCAGGCCGTTATTCTCTCGTTTCTGACTTCAAGGGAATGTGGGAAGAGACCGGTGAATGGGGCCCTGAGTCAATCTGGGAGATCAACTATACATCTGTTGGTGCAAACAGAGGATGGGACGGCGGACAGTCGATTGCTGCCGGTGGTTCAGTACTTCCTGTACTTTGCGGAATCCCAGGAGGAACAAGCGAGTTCGTTGACGGTTGGGGATTCGGTCCTATTGCAGCACATGCCTATGAAATGTATGCAGAAGGTGACCAGCGTCGTGACGGCGGTATCTACAACCATCTTGAAGTCGTAGGTGAATACGGATTCAATATCAACAACGGCCGCTGGCAGTCAACAGGTTACTTCAACAGAAAGACAATCGCGAGACTGAACGGTAACCATGACGCGCTCGGTGACGGTAACCTTGCACACTGCAACAACTATCGCGTATATCGTTATGCGGAGACTCTCCTCAATGCTGCCGAGCTTGCGGTTCTGACAGGAGGTGACGGTTCCGCTTATCTCAAGCAGGTACGTGACCGTGCAGGTGCAAGCTATGAGGGCAATGACCGCGATTCGATTCTCGAAGAGCGCCGCAGGGAGTTCCTCGGTGAGGGCAAGCGTTACTGGGATCTCGTGCGTTCAGGAAAGGCTGCAGAGGTTCTCAAGGCTGCAAATCATGAGTATCGTGAAACAGACTGGACTGTCGATAAGAAGTACTGGCCTATCCCTCAGTCGGAAATCGACAAGGATCCGGCACTTGTACAGAATAATTACTAACAGCAGTAATGCTATATCAATGAATTGATTATGAAGAATATTTTCAAATATATAGCCGTTGCCCTCGCAACATCACTGCTGGCACTCGGCTGTTATCCAGAGATCCTGGCACCGGATCAGAATCAGCTTCCTTCAGCTGAGAATCTGGAGGTCGTGATCGATGTGGATCAGGCAACTAACTACGTGACCTTCACCGTGACCAACGAAGGTGTCGTGCCTATGTGGATCTTCGGTACCGAGGACAAGGTCGATGACGGAAAGGCTACAAAGAAATACGCATATACAGTAAACGGCCTTAAGCTTCGCGTCCGTGATGCAGGTACTCATCAGGTAGAGGTGAAGGCTTACAATGCAAACGGTGTCTCAGTAGGTTCGAAGATCGTGGAGTATTCTCTCGAGAACACATATCGCGATCCTTTCGATGCTGCTCCTTATATGAAGAAGCTGGCCAACAGATGGCAGTGGAACTTCGAGAAGGACGGTCACTTCGGATGTGGTCCTGATACAGGTGATCCAGCTTCGTGGTGGTCTGCAAAGGCTAATGAGAAGGCTGACTGGGGTATCTATGACGACGTCATGACTTTCACGGTTGACGGAAAATACAGCTTCGACCCTGGCAAGGATAACCTCGTGTATGTCAATGCGGGTTTCACTGCTCTCGGAACATCTCCTGACGGAGCTGACTTCTGTGTGGAGATCCCTGCATACGAGACTACTTATAAGGTAGAGAACAACTGGAACGATGCAGGTATCGAGGAAATCTGGCTTGAGCTTCCTGCACAGAAGAACCTCTCCTACATTCCAAACCAGACCGTATATGACACTCCTCGCTTCCTCATCACAGAACTCTCTTCCAAGGAAGTGAAGCTGTCTGCAATGAATGCACCTAACGGTGACGGTACAATCTCATGGCTCTATAACTTCGTGACTGCAGGTGCTTCTCCTATGGAACTTCTCGCAGGAACAGACGGCAACGGCAAGGTATGGATCATGGATTCGGAGGCCAAGGGTCACCTCGGCTGCGGAGAGTCTGTAGAGAATCCTGCAGGATGGTGGTCTGCAAATGCAAACGAGAAGGCCGGCACTGGTATGTATGACGATGCAGTGACATTCTTCTCTGACGGCAAGTATGTCTATGACTCAGGTGAGGACGGCAAGATGTACATCAACTGGGGTGTGACTGCAATCGGTCCTAACCCTGGTGCAGAGCCTGATATCGATATCGAGCAGGCAGACGTCGAGTCAACATTCACATTCGACGGCGAGACCATCACCCTCGGAGCGAACACTCCTATGGTATATGTCCCTTCTGACCTTGTATGGGGAACTCCGGTATTCCATGTGACAGAGCTTACTGAGACTACTCTCGTCGTTGTAGCCGAGAATCCTGGCTGCTACTGGCAGATGATCTTCAAGGCTCGTGACGTGAAGGCTCCTTCAGGTCCTACAATCAACGGTTCCGAGCTTCCTGTAGAACTTTCTGTGAAGCAGAATGAGGTACTTGCTCTCGGCAACATCACCCCTGCTGACATCTGGGTTGACCCTGACTTCTTTGAGGTTTCGGGTGCAGGTCTCAAGTTCAAGGCAGTTGACGGTGACTATCAGTTCCAGTATGACAAGAACGCTAAGTGGATCAAGGTTGTCCCTATGGTAAGCGGCAACAAGGCTACTTATGACACAGGAAAGGCTCTCTGGATCATCGGTGATGGTGGTGGAAAGCCTACAGTTGACAATCTTGTCGGCTGGAATACAGGAGAGGCTCCTCTTCCATTTGCAAAGACTGGTGAGAACACATACCAGATCACTCTTGCAATGAAGGGAGAAGGCGGATCTGTGAAGGTATTCGGTCAGTCAGACTGGGGTGTTGAGTGGAAGAGTGCAAACTACGGCACATTCAACGGAAACGGCCTCTTCAAGCTCGGTAACGGTACTGACGGTGATGATGGTAACATCTATCATACAGACTCACCTGCAGGCTACTATACATTCACAGTAGTTGACAACGACGGAACTCTTGACATGACAGTCACCAAGATGGCTCAGACCGTCTGGGATCCGGCTGCTGCATCAAACCTCTGGCTTACGGCAAACCAGACAAACATGGAGTTCTATTCTGCTCTTACAGATGCGTGGAGCCCGAATGCCAATCCTGAGTATGTAGCCGACGGCAACCATTATACCTTGACCTTCCCGGCTGAGGTGGGTTCATTGCAGTGGCAGTGCCAGGTCAAGTACAAGACTCTCGGATTTGCGACAAGTGCTTCAAAGAATTATGATTTCCAGGTGAAGATTCTCTCCAATGAGGATCATCCGAGCATCACCATCAAGCTTGTCAAGGAAGGCGACGACAACACATACTACTGTGCTGACAAGCACGCTGTCAAGGCTGATGAGGAATATGTTTACCGTCTTGACAATGTTCCCGGCATAGACATGGATGATGTCCAGTTAGTCTTTGACTTCGGAGGTGCTGTGGGAGGTTCGACTCTCGAGTACTACGACATCATTATCCAGGAGCATCGTGCTGAATAATATCTGTTAATCTATGGCAGGGACAAAAGTCAGTACCGGGCTTTGCCCCTGCCTTTTTTATAATTGCACTTCATGATGAAGATCATACTTGGACTTTTATTCTCGTTTATGGCCCTTAACGGCTGTAAGGAGCCGGAACCTGTGGATAATCCTGAAACATCCCTGACTCTGAACGTCGAGGCGGTTTCCGTTCAGTACGAAGCGGCAGAGGTAGTCATCTCTGTCACTTCAGACGGTGACTGGGGCGTTTCGTCGCAGGACAAGACATGGGTCAATGTTTCACCCGGAGGAGGCGGATCCGGTACTTCCGATGTCACGGTAAAGATCGATGAAAACAAGACCGGGGATATCCGCGAGACGGAGCTCATATTCAGAACTGCTTCCGCCAAGATGTCGGTTCCTGTCAGACAGAACTACAAGATCGACGAGGTCGCCATATCCGATGCCGGCTTCAAGGCGGCTCTTGTCAGGGAATATGACGCCGACGGAGACGGAATTCTCAGCACCAAGGAGGCGGCAGTGATCACAGAGATCAAGGTGCCCGGCTGCGGGATCAAGGCCATGCCGGAGCTGAACACGACATTCAAGGACATCACTTATCTTGACTGTTCGGACAATGAACTTACCGTACTTGACCTGACAGGCATGGCGAAACTGAAATATCTCGACTGCTCAGGCAACAGACTCACGGAACTGGATCTCATGCATCAGGTAGGACTCGAGACCATGGATGCCACCGGCAATCCTGATCTTGCGAAGATCTATGTGTGGACTCTCTTCGAGGCTCCGAAGGGATTTTCAAAACCTGATACTGCCGAGTATGTGGAGCCGGAAATATCGACTCCTGCAGGTTACACTCTGGTATGGCAGGAGGAGTTCAATGCTTCCGAAACCGGACTTCCCGATACGGAAAAATGGTGGTACGAGACAGCCGAGCCGGGTTGGGTGAACAACGAACTTCAGACTTATATCGCCGGTCGCAAAGGTGATATCGTCACTGCTGACGTAAGCAACGGAACCCTCAAGATCCGTGCGATCAAGGATGGTGACAGAGTATATTCTGCCAGAGTGAACACACATGAAGGATGGACCTACGGATGGTTCGAGGCAAGTCTCAAGCTCCCTGAAGGCAAGGGAACATGGCCTGCATTCTGGATGATGCCTACGGTATGGTCCGGATGGCCTGACGGAGGTGAGATCGACATCATGGAACATGTCGGCTGCGTGCCTACGGAGGTTTCCTCTTCAATCCACTGCAAGCAATACTACCATGCCATCGGCACTCAGAAGACAGCCGCACGCAAGATCGCAAGCGTGATGGAAGAGTTCCATGTCTATGCTCTCGAGTGGACTCCTGAGTACATCAGGACCTATGTTGACGGTGAACTTCTCTTCGAATACAATCCGGACAGGTATCCTGCAGGCAGGAATGAAAAGACCTGGCCGTTCAACAAGCCTTTCCAGCTCAAGCTCAATCTCGCATGGGGCGGCGACTGGGGCGGAATGTATGGAGTCGATGAGAGCTGTCTGCCGGCTACTTACGAGATCGACTATGTACGTGTATTCCAAAAACCTGAATAAGCTTTAAAATGAAGATAAAGAATATGATCATGGGAGCCTTGGCTATGCTTGTGGCAGCATCCTGCACTCCCAAAAGCGAAATTGACAGGAAGGTCGATGACCTCCTGAAACAGATGACCCTTCGCGAGAAGATCGGCCAGATGAACCAGCTTTCGGGCGGTGCATGGGTGGCGGACCAGGCTGCGAAGGGAGAAGTCGGATCCATCCTCAACTGCGTGGATCCTGCAGAGATCAATGCGGTGCAGAAGGCAGCGGTGGAGCGGAGCCGTCTCGGAATCCCGGTATTGGTGGCACGAGATGTCATCCACGGATTCCACACGATGTTCCCTATCCCTCTCGGCCTTGCCGCAACCTTCAACCCTGATGTTGTGGAGCAGGGGGCGCGTGTCGCTGCCGTGGAAGCTACTGCAAGCGGCGTGAGGTGGACATTCTCTCCTATGCTTGACGTGGCACGCGATCCACGTTGGGGCCGTGTGGCAGAAGGCTCGGGAGAAGATCCGTATCTCGATGTGCAGATGGGTCTTGCGATGGTGCGTGGCTATCAGGGCGATGACCTCGGAGACCCTACAGCCCTCGCAGCCTGCATCAAGCATTTTGTAGGCTACGGTGCGGCTGAAGGCGGCCGAGACTACAACACAACGGTGATAACAGAACGCATGCTCCGCAATACATATTTCCCTGCGTTCAAGGCGACAGCAGAGATAGGTGCAGCTACTCTCATGACTTCGTTCAACGAGATTGACGGCATCCCTTCAACGGGCAACAGATGGCTTCTCAAGGACGTTCTCCGCGATGAGTGGGGATGGGCCGGAATGGTCGTGACCGACTGGAATTCCGCCGGAGAGATGATCGCGCACGGATTCTCGCGTGACCTTAAGCACACCGCAGAGCAGGCTATCAATGCAGGTGTCGATATGGATATGATGTCATACGGCTTCATCCAGTATGCCGAAGAACTTGTAAGGGAAGGCAAGGTGTCCGAGAAGGAGATCGACCGTGCGGTTCGCAATATCCTCAAGCTCAAGTTCGAACTCGGTCTCTTCGAGAATCCTTATGTTGACGAGACCCTTTCGGCGAAGGTTGACTATGCACCTGAGCATCTTGCCGCAGCGAAGCAGGCGGCTCTCGAGTCTGCAATCCTTCTCAAGAATGACGGTGGCGTGCTTCCTCTCGACAAGGCAAGGACCATTCTTGTGACCGGACCTCTTGCCGATGCTCCGTATGAGCAGATGGGAACCTGGGCGTTCGACGGCCAGAAGGAACGCACCGTGACTCCGCTCGCGGCTCTTCGCGAGGAGTACAATGTCATCTGGGTTCCGGGTCTGGACTACAGCCGTGACAAGTCGAAGGCTCAGTTCGCTAAGGTGCGTTCTGCCGCTTCAAGAGCTGATGCGGTGGTTGTTGTGGTCGGAGAAGAGGCCATACTTTCAGGTGAAGCCCATTCACTCTCGGATCTCAACCTTCAGGGTGCTCAGAGCGAGCTCATTGCCGAGGCAAAGAAGGCAGGAAAGCCTGTTGTCGTGGTGGTTATGGCAGGTCGTCCGCTCACAATCGAGCGTGATCTCGCGAACTGCGACGCAATGCTTTACTCATATCATCCGGGCACGATGGGAGGTCCGGCCATTGCAGACCTGATCAAGGGCAAGGCCGTTCCTTCAGGAAAGTCTCCTATGACATTCCTCCGCGATGCGGGACAGGCGCCTTTCTATTACAATCATAACAATTCAGGACGTCCTTGCAACGGTACAGAGACTCTTCTTGATGACATTCCTATTGCAGCGGGTCAGACATCCCTCGGATGTACATCCTATTATCTTGACACGGGATACGGCCCTCTCTTCCCGTTCGGATACGGCCTCAGCTACACCACATTCGAGTATGGCACTCCTGTGCTTGAGAAGTCCGAACTCGGAAAGTCGGATGTCCTCAAAGTCAGCTTCGACCTTAAGAACACAGGAAAGAGAGCGGCGACTGAAGTGGCTCAGCTCTATGTCCAGGACTGTGTGGGTTCGGTTGTACGCCCTGTGAAGGAACTCAAGAGATTCGAGCGTGTGGAGCTTGCTCCGGGCGAGACAAAGACCGTGACTTTCGAACTTCCTGTGGCCGAGCTTGCATTCTGGAACTTCGATATGGAATATGTAGTCGAGCCGGGTGACTTCAGACTTTGGGTGGCAGGTGACTCGGCTTCCGGAAATCCTGTTGACTTTGCAGTCAGGTAACAAATATGAAGAAAGTCATGTCATATATCATTCTGGTCTCCTTCATTTCTCTATTCCTTTCATGTGAAGAAGAAATGAAGGAGGCTGAAAAGCTGCAGCCCGAAGGTTTTGTGGAACTCGTTGAGGCATATGAGGCCGGCAAGGTGTTTTCATCTTCGAAGCATGCTTCCGGCGCATGCGCCCTGTCATTCGATGACGGTACGGTCCTGAATATTGCAGAAACGGCATTCCGGATTCATGACTGCACATCCTCCAATCCGTCTGTGGTGAGCAGGAACGGAGGCTGGTGGTGTGTGGGCGGCGTGACCTTCCCGATAGAAGTACTCGATGGAGTTCCTGCATCGCAATCCTTTCCTGTCTATGTCTATTTCGATTCCATGACTCTCTATGTACATGCCAGCAACGGAGAAATCCTGAAGTTCCCGAGCGTAGCTATGAAAGAGCAGGATGAACAGGAAAAGGAGAATGCGAAGCTGCAGAACATCCCGGTGGTACGTATAACTACGGCCGGGGGAGCCGGAATATATGACAAGAAGAACTATGTTGACGGTACGATCACCATCACTGACCCTGAGAAGATGTACAGCGATGTGACCGAATTCACCGCCGACATGGGCATTCGCGGGCGCGGCAATTCCACATGGGGATGGCCGAAGAAGCCTTGGAAGGTGAAGCTCGACGAGAAGGCATCGCTTCTCGGCATGCCGGCTGACAAGGAGTGGGCTCTGTTGGCAAATTATTCAGACAGGACCCTTCTGCGCAACATAGTGGCCATGAAACTTTCCGAGATATGCGGCTTCTCATGGACACCCCGCATGCGCAGTGTAGAGGTCTATCTTAACGACAAGTATCAGGGCGTATATACTCTCTGTGAGCACAAGAAGGTCTCCAAGGACCGTGTGAACATAGATGTGGCCGGTGAAAATGACAATGATGCAGAGGCAGTTACAGGCGGCTATTACCTCGAGATAGAGGAAAATCAGGACGAAACGACATGCTGGTGGACGGGAATGGAAGTACCGATGATGTTCAGCGATCCTGAGGAGCCGACCCCTGCACAGTATGTATATGTCACAGGCCTTTTCGAAGAGTTCGAACAGGTGCTTCAGAGTTCTTCCTTCGCAGATCCGTCGGAGGGATACCATGCCTATATCGACGTGGATTCTTTCATCGATTTTTACATTGTGCAGGAACTGACCAAGAATATTGACGGCAATATGCGCAAGAGTTCCTTCATTACCATCGAGAGGGGAGGGAAGATGGAAATGTATCACCTCTGGGACTTCGATCTCACCCTCGGTAACTGCGGCTATTTTGACGGACGTGTCGGAAACGGTCCTGAAGGATTCTGGATCAGGGACTTCAACTCCAAAGGAGTATATGGCAAGGGATGGTTCCACAGACTTTTCGAGGACCCGGCCTTTATCGATGCCGTTCAGAAAAGATGGAACGAGCTGATGCCTGAATTTGAAAAGATTCCTGAGTTCATCGATGACCAGGCATTCCGCCTTGAACCTGCCCGCAAGCGCAATTTCGAAAAATGGAACATAAACGAGTCCGTTGACTGGGTGAATTTCCCTTCACTCGGATCTTATGAAAAGGAACTCGAATATCTTAAGGACTTCTATTCCGACCGTCTCGAATGGCTCGATACGGAATTGAACAGATTATAGGTTAGTAATACGGTTAGAACGCGACCGGCTCTGCCTGTGAGGGTAGAGCCGGTTTTGCTGTCAATCAGCTGAACAGTTCGCGCAATACCTTGAGGGAATTGATGTTGACTGCAGATTCGCTGTGGAATTCTATGTATCTTAGGATACCCTCTGCTATTTCATTCCTTACCGCTCCGGAAAGAGGGATCAGCATTGATCCGGCAAAAGATTCCTGCATGAATCTTTCCACTGTCCTGTGGTGCTCTCCTGTGAACGGTCTCATGTCCTGTGATTCGGGACTGAATCCCAGAGACACGGCAAGTTCCAGCAGGAACCTGATGTGGAAATTGCTGAAATCGCTTTCCATCGAATCCAGGAGCTGAATGCTCTTTTCGCACCATTCATACAGTCCCTGCTCATTGCCTCCTTCCTTTACCACCCTGTAGAGGACTTCGCTCATGAACAGGGTCATGGTGTTCTTGAACATGTTGCTCCTGATCCCGTTCAGAGGATACTTCGGAGTGAGGTTCCTTGCTGTGTAAAGTCTTGATTTAGAGGTTTCCGTTATGTCGGCCTCAAGTATGGTGAGAGGAAGAAAAAGCGAGGCCATCGGCTTTCTGCCGATTCCCCGCACTAAAAATCCACGCCTTCCATACTCCTTGCTCAGAGTATGAAGCACAACCGAATTCTCGCCGAACTTGGTGGTATGCAGAACGATCAATTCGGTGTTTGTCGTCATGTCAGGATGTTTTGATCCTCAGTTGGTCAGGCGTTCTCCTTCAGCCACTTGGCCATTGCCCTGAGAGCCTTGCCCCTGTGGGATATTTCGTTCTTCTGTTCTTCAGTGATGTCCGCAAGTGTCTTGCCCGGATATTCGTCCGGAATGAAAATCGGGTCATAGCCGAAGCCTCCGTTTCCGGATTTTGCCCGTGAGATCTCTCCTTCGAGAGTTCCTTCGAACAAGTGGGTTTCACCTTTGAATATCAATGTGATGACGCTCTTGAAGCGTGCCTTCCTTGATGCCGGTCTGGTCTGGAGACCATATTCCTGGGCCATCTTTCCTGATGATTCGAGGACGCTTAGCTCATAAAGCACCTTGTCCATATTGCGGTTGAAGTCCTTGTCCTCACCGGCATATCGTGCCGTATGTACTCCGGGCTCTCCACCGAGAGCATCGATTTCCAGTCCCGTGTCATCTGCGAAGCAGTCGCAGCCACACCTTTCGAATAAGTATTGAGCCTTCTGTAATGAATTGGCTCTTAATGTCTTACCTGTCTCCGGAATATCCTCTGTAATTCCGACTTGAGCGGGGGTAACGAGCTCGAATCCCTCGCCTAAGATTTCTGACGCTTCACGTAATTTTCCGCTGTTGCCCGTTGCAAAAATAATCTTCATATCATTAACTACTAAAAACCGCTGCAAAGGTATAAATTATTTTGTAATTTTGTGGCACTGTATGTGCAGCGACAGCCTCGCTGCAAAATTTATGCAATGATGAAACGATACCTTATCATACTCCTGACAGTGGCGGCCGCCCTGTCATTCCCGGTGCAGAATGCTTCTGCTCAGACCAAGAACTTCAAGTTAGGCCAGTGGGCCGAGATCCATAATTCCATAATCATGGAACTCAACCGGTCTTATGTCGATTCACTCCCGCTTGACAGAATAATGAGGGCAGGAATCGATGCCATGCTCGAGGAACTCGACCCATATACGATTTATATTCCGGAAGAGGAGAACGAGGACCTTCAGTGGATGCTCAACAACACCTATGGCGGAATAGGAGCCATAATCCACAAGAAGAAGGAAGAAAATGTGATAATCAATGAGCCGTATGCGGGTTCGCCGGCGCAGAAGTACGGTCTTGTATGCGGTGACGAGATTCTTGAAATTGACGGACTTTCGGTCAAGGGACTTGAAAGCAAGGAATGCAGCGACAGGATGAAGGGCAAGCCGGGCACCACCGTCGTGTTCAAGGTCAGGAAGGTGCGCACCGGCGACACGCTCGATGTGCCTGTCGTGCGCGAGAGGATCCATCTGCCCGATGTGGAGTATGCAGGCATGCTGGATGACACGACCGGATATGTCCTTCAGACCGGATTCACGGAAGGTGTGGCAGCAGATGTCCGCAGGAACTTCCTTTCGCTCAAGGAACGCGGCATGAAGCGCTTTGTGCTCGATCTCCGCGGAAACGGCGGCGGACTTATGAATGAAGCTGTGGAGATAGTTTCGCTTTTCGTCCCGAAAGGTTCACTTGTCGTCACTTCCAAAGGACCGGGTGCCGTACGTGAATACAAGACCTCATCAGAGCCTGTCGATACGGAGATGCCGATAATAGTGCTTATTGATTCCGGTTCCGCTTCGTCTTCGGAAATCGTTTCCGGAGCCCTCCAGGATATGGACCGTGCGACGATAATGGGCAAGAGAAGTTATGGAAAGGGACTTGTGCAGTCGATTATCCCGCTTGCCTATGACGGACAGATGAAGATCACTACCGCCAAATATTATACGCCGAGCGGACGCTGTGTCCAGGCCATAGACTATTCCAACAGGAACGAGGACGGCAGTGTGGGACATATTCCTGATTCGCTGACACGCGAATTCAAGACGGCCTCGGGCAGAATCGTACGTGATGGCGGTGGAATCACTCCTGATGTCGATGTGGATGTTCCTCAGTACAGCAGACTTGTGTATTCTCTTGTCCTTGGAGGAGTGATCGATCAGTATGCTCTGGATTATGTCCGCAGACACGACTCGATTCCTGCAGTGGATGATTTCTATTTCTCGGACGAGGACTTCGAGGACTTCATCAGATTCGCCAAGACTCAGGAATTCGATTACCGCAGCAGTGCCAGGACTCTTTATGATCAGATGAAGAAGGAACTCGAAAGGGACGGCCTGGCAGAAGCTATGTCTGAGGAACTTGCTGCCCTGGAAAATGCTCTGGAGATGGATAAGGAAAGGTTCATCCGACTCAAGAAGGATGAGATAATCCCGTTCATCGAGGAGGAACTTGCGGTGCGCTACTGGTTCCAGGAAGCCGGAATCAAGGTGCGTCTGCGTTACGATGACCAGTTGAAGGAGGCGCTCACCAAGCCTCTCGCGGTCTGATATAAACCCTTTTGGACGCTCAGGTGCACTGAGCATGACCGAAGCAGGATTATGATAGTATTATTCGATTTCGACGGTGTCCTCATCGATACTGAAACCCAATATTCCCGATTCTGGGACCGCATAGGTCTCGATTTCCTGGGAATCGAGAATTTCGGCTGGACCATCAAGGGACAGACGCTCAAGGATACTTATGCCAGATTTTTTCCTTCACCTGATCTCCAGGAGAAGATCACCCCGCTGCTTGACGAGTTTGAGCGGAACATGTCATATGACTTCCTTCCCGGTGCTGCAGACTTCCTGAATGCACTGCGTTCGGCAGGAATCCGGACCGCCATTGTCACAAGCTCCAATGAAAAGAAGATGGCAAATGTTCATCAGGCTCATCCTGAACTCTCCGGTATGGTCGATATGATTCTGACGAGCGAACATTTCAGGAATTCCAAACCAGATCCCGAATGCTTCCTCAAAGGCATGGAACTCCTTGGAGGCAAGCCGTCCGAGACAGTAGTCTTTGAAGATTCCCTTCACGGAATCGCCGCAGCCCGTGCAGCAGGAGCCAGAGTGATAGGACTCGCCACCACCTTTCCTGCAGACACCATAGCCCCTCTCTGCGACAAGGTGATCCCCGATTTCACCGCCCTCACCCTCGCCGATCTGGCCTGATCCTCCGCACCCTGACATAGGCATCAAGTGCAAAAACATAGTCAAAGTGCTCGCGATACCCCTGAAAAAGATGGTATCACGAGCACTTTCACTACAAAACCGCACCCGGTTTATCTGAATTATTCTGTAGGACTTGTAAATGTGATGTACTGGAAACTTGTAGTTACAGCACCATCTTTGGTACCATCTTCTTTAAGTCCGTATGCGTATATCATATACTCGACACCGGGTTTCACTCCCTGATGAC
>JAFUQW010000145.1 GCA_017472115.1 Bacteroidales bacterium
AAAGGTAACAGGGTGCAGGTCATCCTTGAGTGCACTGAGCAGAGAGAGAGCGGTGTACCAGGTATCTCAAGATACATCACTACAAAGAACAAGAAGAATACAACTCAGCGTCTCGAGCGTAAGAAGTATAACCCATTCCTCAAGAAGGTTACCCTTCACCGCGAGATCAAATAATTAGGAGGAAATAAGATATGGCAAAGAAAGCAGTCGCAACCTTCAAGGCCGGTACACTCAAGAAAATGGTCAAGTGTATCCGTATGGACAAGTCTCCAAAGACAGGAGCTTATGTTTTCACAGAGGAGCTCGTCGAGGAAGACAAGGCTAAGGATTTCTTCGCAAAGAAATAATTTCCTTGTGATTCTATAAAAGAACGGCACAGTTGAATCTTTTCAGCTGTGCCGCTTTTTTATACGCTGAAAAAGTGTAAATTTGCAAGTTAAACCAATTCAGTTATGGGTATTTTTGACAAAGGAGTGAAGAAAACCAACAGAAGCTTTTTCGAGAAGCTTTCAAGGGCTATCGTGGGAAGAACAGAGATAGATGAGGATGTTCTTGATGCCATAGAGGAGGCTTTGGTCGCTACGGATATGGGTGTTGACACTACTCTCAAGATCATTGAGAATCTTGAGGAAAGGGTCAGCAGGGACAAATATGTCAACATGGATGAGCTTGTCGATATACTTCGTGATGAGATAGCTGTTCTTCTGAATGTAAAGGAGGGGGAATCATCGGATGATGCAGTCGTTCCTTTCGATTTCTCCAAGAAGCCTTATGTCATCATGGTTGTCGGAGTCAACGGCGTAGGCAAGACTACTACAATCGGTAAGCTCGCAAGCAGTCTGAAGGCTCAGGGCAAGAAGGTTGTTCTCGGCGCGGCGGATACATTCCGTGCGGCTGCTGTTGATCAGCTGACCGTATGGGCTGAACGTGCCGGGGTGGATCTCGTAAAGCAGAACATGGGCTCCGATCCGGCTTCTGTCGCATTCGATACCGTCAAGTCTGCTGTTGCAAAGGATGCGGATGTCGTGATAATCGATACCGCGGGCAGACTGCATAACAGAATTGATCTGATGAACGAGTTGACCAAGATCCGTAATGTGATGAGAAAGGTGATTCCTGATGCTCCGCATGAGGTTCTCCTTGTTCTCGACGGATCGACCGGTCAGAATGCTTTCCAGCAGGCAAAGGAATTTGCAAGGGCGACCGACATATCGGCACTGGCTGTAACGAAGCTTGACGGAACTGCGAAGGGTGGGGTTGTCGTCGGGATAGTCGATCAGTTCCGCATTCCGATAAAGTTTGTAGGTATCGGAGAAGGTATTGACGACCTCAAGGTCTTCAACAAGCGAGAGTTCGTGAGCTCGCTCTTTTCAAAAGATGATATTGAATAAAAGTAAAATATATGAAGATTTCGTACAATTGGCTCAAAGATTATCTTGAGTGCGACCTCTCTCCCGAGGCCGTGGCAGAGGCATTGACATCGATAGGACTCGAAGTCGATGCGTTGGAACAGGTGGAAGAGATACCGGGAGGACTTGCCGGTATCATCGTGGCAGAAGTAGTAGAGTGTGTGGATCATCCGGATTCAGACCATCTGCATGTGACAAAGCTCAATACAGGTGATGCGGAGCTTCTTCAGGTTGTCTGTGGCGCACCGAATGTGGCTGCCGGACAGAAGGTGCTCCTTGCAACCGTAGGCACTGTGCTCGGTGAGGACTTCAAGATCAAGAAGTCAAAGATCCGTGGCGTCGAGTCATTCGGTATGATCTGTGCCGAGGATGAGCTTGGCATCGGAGAGTCACATGACGGAATCATGGTGCTTGAGCCTGAAACACCGGTAGGAATGGCTGCAAAGGATTATCTCGGTCTTGCTACAGATGCCGTGATTGAGATCGGACTTACGGCAAATCGTGTCGATGCTGCTTCTCACATAGGTGTGGCGAGAGACCTCTATGCATATCTCAAACATAACGATATTCCTTGCCGTCTGAATATTCCTGATGTTTCTGCTTTTGCGGAAGGAGATGGAGATGCTATCCCGGTGGAGGTGACAGCTGCAGACGGCGCACCTCGTTATACCGGTACTACAATCAAGGGCGTGAAGGTGGCGGCATCTCCTGACTGGCTTCAGAAGAAGCTCCTTTCAATCGGTCTCAGACCTATCAACAATGTGGTTGACATCGCCAATTTCGTCCTTCACGAGATAGGTCAGCCTCTTCATGCGTTCGATGCTGCAAAGATAGAAGGCGGCAAGGTGGTTGTCCGTCGTGCCGAGGAAGGGGAGAAGTTCGTCACTCTTGACGGCGTGGAGCGCACATTGAGTTCTGCCGACCTGATGATTGCCAATGCAAGCAAGGCGATGTGTCTTGCAGGTGTATTCGGCGGCGAAGAGTCGGGAGTAACTGAAGATACCACAGATGTATTCCTCGAAAGTGCATATTTCAACCCTGTGTCAATCAGGAAAAGTTCAAAGAGACATGGTCTCAAGACAGATGCTTCGTTCCGTTATGAGAGAGGTGCGGATCCGCTCGTGTGCGAGTATGCTGCCAAGCGTGCTGCTCTGCTCATTCAGGAGCTTGCCGGAGGACAGATCGTCGGCAAGATGCAGGAGTTCTGCCCGGAGAAGATCGAGAAAAAGACCGTTGAACTTGACTATGACCGTATCGAGGCATTTATTGGCAAGAAGATAGGTCATGATGTGATTGAAGGAATCCTTGAAAACCTTGCATACGAATTTGTGGAAAAGACAGATAACGGTGCAAAGGTGGCTGTTCCTTCATATATGGTGGATGTATATCGCGAGTGCGATGTGGTTGAAGAGATCCTCAGAGTCTATGGCTACAACAACATCGAACTTCCGCAGGCGATGAGGATGTCTGTGAATGCTCCTCAGAAGCCGGAACCTGAACAGGTGAGGACTTCTATCGCTAACTTCCTTGCAGACAACGGTTTCGTGGAGACTATGAACAACTCGCTCACAAAGTCTGACTATTACGCAAAGCTCAAGACCTTCCCAGAGGAAAGGTGTGTAAGGATTCTCAATCCTCTCAGCTCTGACCTCAATGTGATGAGACAGACTCTCATCCTTAACGGCCTTGAAGTGGTGGCATATAACATCAACCGTCAGATAACCAACATCAAGACATTCGAGTACGGTTCTGTCTATTCATTCAATCCTGAATCTGACGGCAAGACTCTCGGATCATACGAGGAGCATACATGTTATGCGCTCTTCATGAGCGGCCAGCCGGAAAAGTCGTGGAGGACTGATGCCGGCAAGGGAAGCTATTTCCAGCTCAAGGGTTATCTGGAACTTCTTCTGAAGCGTTTCGGATGTGACATCTACTCACTTGAGACTGATGCAGCTCCTGCAGACATCTTCTCAGAGGGACTCACATATGCTCTGCCGGGCAAACGTCAGCCTCTTGCGGTGATGGGTACCATCGCTCCGGCACGACTCAAGCAGTTCGGCATCAAGCAGCCGGTATTTGCGGCCGAGATCAACTGGCCGGCACTTTTCGAGCTTGTCAAGAGAAACAAGATCAGGTATAAGGAGCTTCCGAAGTTCCCTGAGGTGAGACGCGACCTTGCGATTCTTCTCGACGAATCCGTTACATATGCTGACCTCCGCAAGAGTGCCTTCCGTGTAGGAAAGAAGCTTCTCAAGCAGGTGGGGCTCTTCGATGTTTACAGAGGTGACAAGATTGCGGAAGGCAAGAAGCAGTATGCGCTCAGCTTCGTGCTTCAGGATCTTGAAAAGACTTTGACAGACAATGATGTGGAACGAGTGATGTCAAAACTCCTCTCTACATTCCAGAACGAATTCGGAGCTGTTCTCAGATAGTATGTCTAAGATTGCCATACATATAGCGGCTGTTTCTGCAGTAATGCTGCTTCTTCTCTCGTCATGTGGCAAAGATGACGAAGCCAAGGTCATACCCCGTGGTAAACTGTCGGAAATTTATGCGGAGATGCTGGTTACCGACCAGTGGATAACTTCCACCCCCGGGATGAGGATGATTGCAGATACGTCGCTTGTCTATGCTCCCATACTCGAAAAATATGGTTACGATCTTGAGGACTATCTGAAGAGTATGGATGTATATATGGGTGATCCGGAAAGGTTTTCCAGAATATTGAGGAAATCGGGAGAAATGATTGAAAGAAAGCTCAAGGATGCGGAGATGCGCCTGAGCGAACTTCAGCGGAAAGCCATGCTTCCTAAGATCGAAGCTGATTTCAAGCCTGAGGAGTTCTTTCCATATCTTTTCGATGAACCGTATGTCCATTATTATGACAGTCTTGCCGTCAAGACGGATTCATTGCTTCAGATCTACCGTATTGTAAACGTGGAGAGAGCCGATACTGTGTTTGACGGAGTCAGGATTATAGTGAAATCGGACACATTGGCTGTGGCTGATACTCTTGCTGCAGAATTGCCTGCAGCCGATACCGTGTCTGTGCCTGAAGTCGTTGACAGGACGGAACGGGAGCTTTTGAAAGACAGGCAGCCTAAAAGAATCAATAAGAATTTAAAGCAGATCGATCAATGGGAATCAAAAGAATAACTGCATCGACGGTTTATGTCGGAGAAGGTTTCGAGCCTATGAGGAACGGCTTTGTGGAATATGATGATTCTGACGGTACGATTGTCTGTGTCGGTCAATGTCCGGAAGGAGAGCATGTGGATGATGGAGCCCTGGTGCCGGGCTTTGTGAATGCACATTGCCATGTGGAACTTTCTCATCTGCACAGGAAGTTTGTGAAAGGCACAGGGATGGCCGGATTCATAGATCAGATCAACGCCTTGCGTGACTGGGCCGGACGTGACAGGAAGCAGGAACTCGTAAAAGAGTGGATGGATCTGATGTGGAGGAGGGGAGTATCTGCCATGGCGGATATAAGCAATGACGATTCGTCCTTTGATATAAAGGCGGTTCATCCTCTTTATACCCGTACTTTCCTGGAGGTATTCGGCAGCGAACCCGAAATGTGCGATGGGGTCATGAAGGAAGTGAAAGATCTTAATGCCGTGGCAGATGCGGCAGGAATAGATGCAGCTCCTACCCCGCATTCGTGCTATACCATGAGTCCGCAGCTACTTTCAGCTTCTGCTGCAGCCGGACTTGCGAAGGGCTGGCTTTCATATCATTCTCAGGAAAGTCTTGAGGAGGAAGATCTTATCCGTTACGGATCGGGAGCGATGTATGAAAACAGAAAACGTTCCGGCATGAGCACCCCTCCGGTTACCGGAGGATCTTCGCTGGAATATTTTGTCGGGCGTCTTGCGGAAGCTGCTCCTGCACCATATGATGCACATATTCTTCTCGTCCACAATGTATGTCTGAGTCAGAATGACATAGATGCAGCAAGGAAAGTAATGAATAATGTATGGTGGGCCATTTGTCCTCTGTCCAATATCTTTATCCACAATGCCTTGCCTCCGGTTCCGCTGATGCGTGCCAATGGCCTGGACATCGTGATAGGCACTGACTCGCTTTCAAGCAACGATGATCTTGACATGGTGAAGGAAATGCTCTGTATTCATGAGAATTTCCCTGAAGTACCGATGTCGGAGATATTGTCTTGGGCATGCATCAACGGTGCGCGGTTCCTGTCTAAGGATGATCTCCTCGGCAGTATTTCGTCCGGAAAGAGACCGGGCATTGTCCGGATAAGCAATATAGGTGCTGACGGACATCTTACCGCTGATAGTGTTTCTGAAAGAATCATATGATATGCTTCATTTTGATGAGATAGTGTTCGGCCCGATAATCAGCCGACGTCTTGGTTCTTCCCTTGGTGTGAATCTTCTTCCGTCCAAGGGAAAGCTGTGCAATTTCGATTGTATCTATTGTGAGTGCGGATGGAACAGAGACGGTATAAGCGACAGAGTGTTTCCTGATTTCTCAGATGTTGAAAAGGCTCTGGAAATGAAGATGTCCAAGGCCGCTGAGGAAGGTGTACCGGTTGATTCCATCACCTTTTCAGGAAATGGTGAGCCGACGATGCATCCTGATTTCCCTCGGATAATCGATTTGACTCTAAGGCTTAGGGACAGGTATTTTCCTCAGGCCAAGATTTCCGTACTTTCCAATGCTACACTGATAGGACGACAGGAAATCGCTTCCGCCTTGATGAAAGTTGACAATCCTATTCTCAAGCTTGACGGATCCGATGATGAACTTGTGAGGAAGATGAACAAGCCTGTCGGACATTACAGCGTGAAAGAGATTGTGGAAGGACTGAAGGTGTTCAAAGGTAATTTTGTCCTTCAGACAATGTTTCTCCGGTCATCTGAAGTCGATACTGCAGCCCCTAAGGCCCTGTCCCGCTGGATGGACATCGTAAGGGAAGTCGCTCCACGTGAAATCATGGTCTATACGATAGATCGTGAGACACCGGACAAGACATTGGGTAAATATTCCGTGGAGGAAATGACGGCATTCGTACAGCCTCTGATCGATGAAGGGTTTAAAATTCAGATACGGGGATAATGAGAGTTGTAGTTCAGAGAGTCAAAGAAGCTTCTGTCAAGGTACCTGCAGAGAGCTATGAGGCTTCGATAGGTCATGGCCTGCTTGTGCTTGCCGCATTTATTGATGATGATACCGTTGAAGATCTGAAGTGGACGGCGAGGAAGATTGCGGCAATGCGCATATTCGATGATGCTGAAGGGGTGATGAATCTTTCGGTCAGAGACATTGACGGGGAAGTGATGGCTGTCAGCCAGTTCACCTTGTATGCATCCACAGTCAAAGGCAACCGTCCTTCTTATATCAAGGCGGCAAAGCCTGAAGTCGCTGTGCCGCTGTATGAAAACTTTCTTTCTATTCTGGAAGAAGAGTTGGGAAAATCGGTGAAAAAAGGTATATTTGGGGCTGATATGAAAGTAGGATTGGTCAATGACGGTCCTGTTACCATAATAATAGATTCAAAGTTGAAATTTTAACTTAAACATAATATGGATTATTCAAGCAAATACGGGTATGCTCCTGATCAGGAGACAATGAACAGGAATCTTGGCATCATTGCTTCGAATCTTGATGCCTCTGCATCAGATCAGGTCTATAAAGACTGTTTTTCGATGATGGACCTCACGACTCTTAAGACAGATGATACCCCTGCGTCGGTGACAAAACTCGTCAACAAGGTGAATTCATTCAATGAGTCTTATCCGGAGTGGCCGCTCCCTGCCTCAATTTGCATTTATCCTAATTTCGCTTCTACAGTAAAGGAGGCAAGAAAATGCGATGTGAACATAACTGTGGTCTCTGCATGTTTCCCCTCATCACAGAGTTTCCTTGAAGTAAAGCTCAGAGAGTGTGAACTTGCTGTGGAGCAGGGTGCTGATGAAGTAGATATCGTTCTTGCACTCAATTCTTTTCTTGCGGGTGATCATGAGGCTGCATCTCATGAGATACGTGAGGTGCGCAGGTGCATCGATGCTGTGGCAGACAGACAGAACAGGAAAGTCCATCTTAAGGTCATTCTTGAAACGGGACTTCTGAGGACCTCGGAGAACATAGCTCAGGCATCGTTTCTTGCTATGGAGGCCGGTGCAGATTTCATAAAGACATCTACAGGTAAGGTTGATACCAATGCTACTCCGGCAGCTGCATACATCATGTGTGAATGTATCGCCAAGTATCACCAGGCGACAGGAAGGAAGATCGGATTCAAGCCTGCCGGAGGAATATCTTCTGCTGCTGATGCGATCTGCTATTATAGGATAGTTGACATGATTCTCGGTAAGGAGTGGCTCAACAAAGAACTCTTCCGTTTCGGGGTGAGCCGCGTCGCAAACAGCATTTTGTCGGCTGTAGAGCAGAAAACAGTGACTTATTTTTAGAAAATTTGTTTGATTTTGTTACAAAATTCAACAAATTTTTGACCCTTCAAGTGCCCTGCAGATGTCTGTAGGGCACTTTTTTGCAATTAGCTGCGTAAAATTTTTTTACGCGGATAATTGTCTGGAACTTTGCCTTCGTAATTATAAACGTAATAGTTATGAGGGGTAAAATCACAATGATGCTCATGGCTCTGACATTGATGTCATGCAGCAAAGAAGGGAAGGTTGGCGGAGTCCGTGACCTTGACTACGATTATGGGAAAGATCTTTCCCATGGTGCTATCGTTCTTGGAGACCGTCTTGAAAATCCATACAAGACGGAAAATATCACCAAAGCTCTTCAGTCCCTTTATCCGACTAAGGCGGATAGAGTGGATGTGAGGACAACAGATCTCTATGTACGTTTTCTTCCGGAATCAGAAGAGGAGTATGACCGTCTGGTATCGATGGGACTCCATCTTACGGACCATCCTTTAGACTATGACATCATAGTCGAAGGTGACTGGTACCACGATCCTGAAATCGACGAAGGATGCGTGACCTGGCAATATGCTGTCGTTCCACGGGATTTTGATTTTCCGGACATCCGGTATGAGCTTATAGATGAATGCTATCTTTCTGAAAATGATGCAGGCACCAGGGCTGACGGAATCGACTGGGATGCCGTGGAAAGAGAGGCTTATATTCTTACAGGAAACGAAAGGATGCTGTCCCGCTATCATACAAAGGCTTCCTCCAAGGCCGTGCCTTCAGGCAGAATCACGATTACGGATGAGGACTGGAACGGCGGGAAGCCTGTCGGTGTAGCCGGAGTGAGGGTTTCATGCAATACTTTCGTGAAATTTGACAATGCCTATACCGATGAGAACGGTTATTATGAAATGGATAAGAAGTTCTCTTCGGACCTCAGGTATAAGCTGGTATTCAAGAATGAAAAGGGATTTGCCATCGGTGTCAATCTCGTTCTGGTCCCGGCGTCTGTTTCGACTTTGGGAAAAGCCGGTCCGGAGGGTGTGAACATGACAGTAACCAAGAGTTCCGAAGACAAGCTGTTCAAGCGTTGCGTTGTCAATAATGCTGTATATGATTACATCGGACGGTGTCATGAAGAGGATATGGATATAGCTCGGCCACCGGCGGATCTCAGAATCTGGATGTTTCATGCGTTGAGGTCAAGCAGTGCGGTCATGCTTCATCATGGTGCTCTTGTTGACAGCGATCTTATCAAGAAGTTCCTGGGTGAATTCGCTCCGTTGGTGAAGTTTCTTCTTCCTGATGTCACAATAGGAGCAAAAGATGATGAAACCTATGCTGATCTGTATTCGTCTGCATGTCACGAACTGGCGCATGCAAGTCACTTCACAGTTGCCGGAAAAGAATATTGGAATAAATATATCCGATATATCATAGACTCCTTCATCTCTACCGGTGGAATGACCTATGGCGACGGTACGGGACATGGAGCCGGAGTATGTGCAGTCGGAGAAATGTGGGCGTATTATCTTGAAAGCAAGATGTACAAAGAGCGTTATGGCGGCGGATTCCCGACTTTCGGAAATTCTTTCTGGTTCAAGCCTCAGATATTCAGGCAACTCGATGAAAGAGGACTGTCTTGTGGCGACATCTTTTCTGTCCTGGATGAAGATACCGACTCGGTAGAGGATCTTGAGAAGGCTCTTGTAATGGCCTTCCCGTCGAGAAGAAATGTTATCGCACAGATATTTGAAAGATATTGACATGAAGCGTTTTTCTGTTGTAGCAGCATTGCTTGCACTGGCTTTGGGCTGCCAGGCGTATGCACAGAAGTTCAGTCTGTCAACCGACCTTCTCGGGTATGCCAAGTTAGGTACGCTGAATATAGATGCTTCCTATGCCGTATCGCGTCGGTGGAGTCTGACTGCAGGGGCCAGATATAATCCTTTTACATTCAGATCCGGAGACCCGGAGCGGCAGTTCCAATACCGACAGCAGTCTTATTCTGTAGGTACCAGACTGTGGCCATGGCATACCTGGTCCGGATGGTGGTTTGCCGGGAAACTCAGGTATCAGGAGTATAACTTTGGCGGGATAACATCTGATGAGACTGAGGAAGGGGATCGGTTCGGCTTCGGTTTATACTCGGGTTACACCCATATGTTGAGTCCTCATCTCAATCTTGAGTTCGGTATAGGAATGTGGAACGGAGTGTCAGTCTATAAGATCTACTCATGTCCCACATGCGGATTGACCCTTGATTCCGGAAACAAATATTTCCTGTTGCCGGATGATGTAATGCTTTCTTTGGTCTATGTGTTCTAAATATTGCTGCCTGGTTCTGCTGCTTGCTGCAGCCGTGTCCTGCTCTCCGTACGTGAAGATGAAACAGATGAAGAATGGCCATGTCAATATGAGCCTGTCTGTTCCGGAAGAGGAGCCGATAGAGGAAGATGAACCTGATGAGGTGCAGATCGACAGTATCAGGAATGAACTGGCCGGGGAACCGTTCATCATGAATGCCATAAAGGATGCGGAAACAGGTGAGATGGTTGCCACAGACATAATTTCGGCATCAAAGGTGACTGCACGTTTTCGGAATGTGGCTGAAAGAGCAGGTTATGTGTCTATAAGTTTTGATGTGACGGTACCGTCCTCGATGTCTGATTCGGAATGGCAGCTTAAGATCATGCCCTTGATGAGGATACATGAGGATACGGTGTCCCTGGAACCCTTGTTCATTACAGGCCGAGGTTATAGGGAAAAACAGCTGAGAGGCTATGAAAGATACAGAAGATTCCTTGCGTCAATCATAACCGATACAACTGATCTGCTACGGGTCAACCAGCTTGAAATATTCATTGAGAGGCATTTCCCCGAAACTTATGCGATGAAGACCGACACCTCTTTCATAACGGAGCCTATGGCTTCCAACTATTTCGGAGTTACGCAGAAGGATGCCCTGGAGCATTACACCAGACATCTCAAGAAACGGAGAAATAACCGGAGGATCGGTATGAGGGACAGAATGTATGAAAAGTTCGTCAAGGATCCCATACTTGAAGAAGGGGTCAGATTGGATACTGTCCTGACATCGTATGACGGTAATTTCGTCTATAGATATGTTCATACGTTCAGGAGCCGTCCGAAACTGAAGAAGGTCAACATTGCCTTGGATGGGAAACTGTATGAAGGAGGGGAATGTATCCTGGATCTTCCTTTTCCTGATGATCTGACCTTCTATATAAGTTCTTTGGCGACGCTGGCTGACGAAACTCCACGCTACATAATGCAGGTGCTTGAGCGAAGGGCTTATGACAATACGAAGGCGTTGATAGATTTCGCGCAGGGACGCTCTGACATTGATACTTCTCTTGGTGATAATGCCTCGGAACTGCTGAGAATCCGCAAATGTATCGAGGACGTGGCATCCCGGAAGGAATTCGCTTTGGATTCACTCGTTATTACGGCATCGTGCTCTCCTGAAGGGTCATATGCTCTTAACGGAAGATTGTCATATGAGAGGTCCGAGTCGGTGAGGAAACATATAGAGAAATTTGTTCCGGAAGAATGGAAAGACAGTCTGAAGGTGGCTGCAATGCCTGAAAACTGGGAGCAGCTTGAGAAGCTTGTGGCAAATGATACTGTCATGTCTAAGGAGAGGAGGGAATATGTTCTCGGACTGATCTCAAGGAATGACAGACCGGATGTGAAAGAATCTCGGCTGGCTTCTCTTCCCGAATACCGCTATATGCGTGAAAAGCTTTATCCAAAACTCCGTAGCGTCAGATTCGACTTTCATCTCCACCGGGTCGGTATGGTCAAGGATACAATCCATACGACGGAATTGGATGAGGTCTATATGTCTGGAGTACAGGCACTGAAAGAACTTGATTATAAAAAGGCTGTTACGATTCTCCGACCGTACGACGACTACAATGCGGCATTGGCCTTCATGTCGGCGGATTATAACCATTCTGCCCTCGATGTTCTCGGCAGACTTGATGATACAGATCCGAAAGTTTGCTATCTGAAGGCGATGGTGCTTTCGCGTCTCGGGGTCGAAGAAGAGGCTCTCAAATATTTTGAGCTGAGCCTTGCATACGATCCGTATCTTGAACACAGGGCTAATCTTGACCCTGAAATGTATAAGATTGTACAGAAAAGAAACTTAAATACTAAAGATTATGAATACTAAAAAAATGATTTCTGCTGCATTGGCAGCATTTGCGGCTGTAGCCTGCGAAACTGAATATGTCGGACTGTCAGAAAAAGCGGATGATTCTGTCCAGCTTGAAGTAAGGCTTCCTTCGAAACAGACGAAGGCACAGGTAGCCGGAATTGAATCGGAGAATGCTGTAAACGATCTCCAGGTCTTTGTCTTTGACCATAATAAGATGTTGGAAGCTTACGGACAAAGCTCCACAAGCACATTGAAGGTGTCATGCTCTTCCGGTCAGAAGGAAATAGTAGCCCTTGTAAATGCCAAACCTTTGACAGACGTGGTAAGCATGACCGATCTGGCCGGCAGAAGGACTCTGCTGTCAGACAATTCTGTCGGTTCTTTGGTCATGGAAGGCTCGACTGTAAAGACTCTTACAGCAGCTTCCACTGTGGAAATACCTGTAAAGAGGATTGCATCAAGAGTTGCATTGACCGGTATCAGCGTTGATTTCGAGCTGGAGCAGCATAATGCTCAGACTTTCCAGGTCAATTCGATCTATCTTGTCAACGTCGCTGGTGACAGGACATATCTCAATGCGGGAAAACCCGAATCGTGGTGCAGCAAGATGACATATGAGTCATCCGCTCCTTCAGTTACTAATGTGACTCTGACCAATACTTTTATTTCAAATGTTTCGGCTTACACCAAGACCCATTACCTGTACTGTTATCCGAATCCGACGTCCAATGATGCCAGCGGTGGCACATGGTCAGCCAGACATACCAGATTGGTGGTCGAGGCCGAACTTGGCGGAAAGAAATACTATTATCCTGTGACACTGCCTGAGCTGAAGTCAAATACCGCATACTCCGTCAGCATGAAGATCACAAGACCGGGTTCGGTTTCTCCGGACAAGCCTGTTGACAGCCTTGCTGCCACTTTCAGCGTGTCGGTACAGCCGTGGGATGACGAAATCGTTCTAAATGAGACCATTTGATCATGAAAAGAGATTCTGCAATACCGTTGATCCTGCTGGCCATAATGTCGGCAGTCAGCTGTATCAAGGAAGATCGGTCTGATTGCCCTTGCCGTCTGGTGCTGGATTTCAGGGATGTTGACACGTCGATAGTAAGGGCGGCAGACATACGGCTTACATCGGAAGAAGGATTCGGCTTCAATGATGTTGTCGCCTCGTCAGGTTTTGAGGGATATATGATCACGGTCCCGAGAACGACTTTGCAGGTATGTGCCTGGGCCGGGGCCGGTGATTGCCTGAATGAGGATATGTCTGTGTCCATACCTTTGGGTCAGGAATGCCCTCGTCTTTTCCTTCATGTTTCATCTGCAGATGCCGATTGCGAACTTCTGGAAGAGAAAGTCATGCTCAGGAAGAATCATTGTGTGCTTACGGTCATGGTTGAGAAGGGAGGGACATATCCTTTCGACCTGACAGTGAAAGGACGTGTTGACGGCTATGGTCCGGACTTTAATCCCAGGATCGGAGACTTCTCCTGCAGGGCAGTTCCGGATACATCCGGGATATGTACTGTGGTTCTTCCCCGTCAGCTTGATTCTTCTCTGATCCTTGAGATCGATGACGGTACCGAAACTCTCAAGACTTTTGCAATCGGAGAATCCATCGTGGCGGGAGGATATGATTGGAATGCTGAAGATCTTGATGATGTGACGATAGAGGTGGATTATTCGTTGACTGATATTTTTCTTGATATCGTTGACTGGGATAAGGAATCCGTATATGATGTCGTGATATGATTTAAATACACCATTTCCGCTTGTGAATTGAAAAAGATTTCATATCTTTGCAGTCACTTTACGAACAAGCGGATGTGGTGAAATGGTAGACACGCTCGTTTCAGGTGCGAGTGCTTCACGGCGTGTAGGTTCGACTCCTATCATCCGCACAAGGCCCGGTCTCTTGACCGGGCTTTTTTATGCTTTTAGCTCGGAACAATGCCGGAAAGTCATTATCTTTACAGAATGTAAAACAATTCCTGTTATGAAAATAGTATTTCTTGATGCGGCTACGATGGGAGATGTCTCATTCGAGCCTTTCCGCAGACTTGGTGACCTTACCATATATCAGAATTCAACCCCGGAAGAAGCACGTGAAAGGGTCCGTGATACGGATGTCCTGCTCATCAATAAGGTCCTGGTTGACAAACAGCTGATAGATTCTGCACCGAATCTCAAACTCATATGCATTGCAGCCACCGGTGTCAATAATATCGATGTCGGATATGCTGCATCCAGAAACATACCGGTAAGGAATGTGGCGGGATATTCCACTGATTCCGTAGCGCAGACCACGTTCATGCATCTGCTGTCTCTGATCGGTGGAGCACCGTATTTCGATGAAAGCGTCAAGTCCGGAGCTTATTCCCGCAGCGGAATGTTCACGGATCCGAACTGGAACTGGTGGGAGCTTGCAGGCAAGACCATTGGAATCATCGGAATGGGTAATATCGGACGCAAGGTGGCATGTATAGCCGAGTCTTTCGGAATGAAGGTATGTTATTATTCGACTTCCGGAACTGGACATTGCACTGAGTATCCATGCCTGTCTCTCGACGAACTGCTGTCAGTATCAGACGTGGTTTCTATTCATGCTCCTCTTAATGAGCGTACAAGGAATCTTATCGGCAGGAATGAACTTGCCAGGATGAAGCCTTCTGCCTTCCTCCTGAATGCTGGTAGAGGAGCTTCTGTGGTTGAGGCCGATCTGGTCGAGGCTGTTGATAATGGTGTGATCGCCGGTGCCGGAATAGATGTCTTTGTTCAGGAACCGCTTCCGGAAGACCATCCGTATCTGAAGATGAAGCATCCGGAACGCATGCGTTTTTCTCCGCATATCGCATGGGCAAGCGTCGAGGCACGTAA
The DNA here is from genome assembly GCA_017472115.1 of Bacteroidales bacterium. Next base: position 14,889 of record JAFUQW010000145.1, read on the forward strand.
GCGCCTGATTGACATGATGGCCGCCAACATTGAAAAAGGCTGGTAATCAAGACGGTAACGTCTGATTTTGCCCATAAAAAAGCAGTTTGATGAAATGCATTTCATCAAACTGCTTATAAAATTTTATATTTCAATTACTTATATATACTTTCACCAACCGTTTTTGGCAATTATATCCTCATTACCTTCAACCCCAAAAACAGAGGTAATTATAACGAAAAAGAGGTCGCGATTTCTCGTAACCTCTTGATTTTGAGTGCTCCCGTAAGTATCGAAATGTTGAACCTGTGGAATGATTTCGGATCAACGGAAAAAGTAGGTTGGTAAATTTAGTCTTGTTACCTTTGTGGTATGGTAACAAAGACATTATTAGAGACAATATTTCCAAGTGTCATCGTTGAGAACTTTGACATCGTATCAATACAGCATTATCCCAAGGAT
>JAFUQW010000146.1 GCA_017472115.1 Bacteroidales bacterium
CATGACTCTCACTCCTCTGATTTCATAAATCTTGTTCTGAATTTCAATTATTCCGTCCATAATTTTTTGCCTGCAATATAGACAAACTCCGAAATTCAGAATATAAAAAAAAGAAATCCGTTAAAAATTCAGAAAAATGTGACGAAATCCGGACAGGAATGTCTAGAGATTGACACGCAGGCCGGCACGGACTGAAAGCATCAGCTCGCGGTTGGAGCGGAAAGTATTTATTTCCGGTCTGTTGAGATTGCCGGTCAGTTCAGGCTCGAGGTAGAGGCCGAAACGGTCGTTGATGTTGTACTGAAGTCCGAGAACACCATTGATTGAGAACAAGAAGGTAGGATCGTGAAGACGCTCCGTACCGACCTTGGCATAGACAGCCTTATCCACCTGTGCACCGGCTCCGAGATAAAGACCGAAATGCTTCCTGTCAACAAGCAGCCAGTCGCATCTGACAGGAATACCTATATAATGCACGCTCTGGTTAAGGGTTTCCTCAGTATAGTCCGACCAGAGCACCTTCTTGCGGGAATTGTATAGAGTATAGTTGATACCTGTGTTGACAGAGAACCTTTCATTGAGTGCAAATCTTGCTGAAAGGCCGAAAGACAAAGGCTGGAAATGATCATAGTCGGTATTCAGAATCCGTCGGCTGCGGTCTGAAATGCCAGATTTCATCATGGCCGGGCCATGTCTCATCGATGACTGCGACACAACCGATGTGTCAACAGGCGGTTCCGGTTGTTCATACTCCGGGTCTGACGGCTCGGCAACATCTCCCCAACCCGGACCCATAACCTTAGGTATCAGCGGCATGCCGCCCGACAATCCTGTTCCGGAAGCTGCAAGAGACACCTTCACTCTGCGACGAGGCTTTTCATCCGGAAGATCCTCGAATCTGAGCCCGCCTTCCTTGAAATCCTCCTCGTCAGAGCCGGTCTCGACATTGTCTGCCAAAAGTCTTTCCATATCCGAATCCGGCTGATCTTTCACAACATCAAACGGAACTTCCTCTTCTGGCTCAGCCGTTTCCTCTTGCTGCTCATCATTCCCACCATTCCTTTCTGCATTTTCCGGCAAGACAGCGTCCGGATTCCCCGACCTCTCATCATCAGCCGAACCTTCCTCATCATTCCGAGCCGATTCAGAAGCATCTGAATCCGTAACGTAAGCATCATGCTCCGTCACATCAAAAGATTCCGCAACAAGTCCTTCTTCCAGCACACGGTCTCCAACGATTTCCAGAGTATCAACAGCTGCCACATTGCTTTCGGTCAGAAGCGGAGGCCGGATTCCTCCGTCAGGCATAACGGCGTCGTCACGGAAAAGCAGCACGGCAACTGCAACGACTGCAGCTACAGAAGCCACGGCACCGGTCCATGACCATGCCACGACCTTGCGACGACGGGCTGCCGCCACTCTCCTGCGCTGCAGCACATCCCAGTCATCGGCAGGCAGAGGAGCCTCTAATTCCCTGAGTTCCTCACCAATGATATCTGTCCAGTCGTTTATCATAAACCGTTTCTCCTTATATATTCCCTGACATTCTGCGCCAGCTGTTCCCTTGCCTTGAAAAGCAGCGAAGATGATGTCTTTTCCTTTATGCCGAGCATTGCCGCTATATCCTTATGCGAATATCCTTCCACACAGAAGAGGTTGAATACCACCCTTTTCGTTTCAGGAAGCGCCCCCACCATCTTCATCAGTTCTTCTTTCGGCACAATCCTCATCTCTTCCTGCGACGGTTCTTCGGGTATCTTTTCCGCCATCGGATCGATAGTCACCGTTTCAAGCCTATGGGACCTTCGCAGATGATCTATCACAAGATTGACAGTCACCCTCGCCATCCACGACTTCAGACTGCCTGTCGGCTTGTACTTCCCTATCGTGTCATATATCTTTATAAAGCTGTCGTGCATGAGGTCCCGCGCAAGTTCCCGATCGCCTACATAACGGATACAGAGGCCATAAAGTCCTGATGCATATCTGCTATACAGTTCCTTCATAGCCCTTTCATCGCCACCGGCACACTCACGGGCCAGTCGAAAGTCCTCTATGTTGACAGTTGTTCCCAAAATATTC
>JAFUQW010000147.1 GCA_017472115.1 Bacteroidales bacterium
CTGGCGGAAGAAGTAGCCTCCCTTTTCCGTCGCCTCTTCGAAAATCGGAGAATTATCCGCTACACCGACTGTCATCTTTCCGTCGATGATTCCGCAGTAGCCCTTCTTCGAAAGTCCCCATGACAATGGCTTTCCCTTAAGTACGAACGCTCCTACGATCTTCCCGTTGTCGGCCCGTATGTCGGCCGCCTGAGTGGTCATGACTATGCTCTTGTCGTGAATGTCCGGAACGCCAAGAACCAATTCAGGCACTGCATTGTGCGGGATATAGATGTCAAGAGGAATATCATTTATCGTGTCCTTCAGATGCTCCGTGTATGCTTTCGTCAAGGTTGTATCAGAATAGTCCCCCAGAGGAATCCAAACTTCTTCCATCTGAAATCCGTCAGGCTCCCCCATCGGCTCGAACACGACATCTTCCGGTTCCGGAGCATTGTCCGCGTTTCCCGTGAACAGGAAAACGGAAGCGATGCCGGCACAAAGGAGCAGGACAGCAGCAATCCACCACCATCTTCTCAACGGCCTGCCGCCGGAAGTCCGTGGAGCACTCTTCTGACCGATCACACGCAATTCGTCATCATGTATGTCAAACTCATTTCTGCTCATTGTAATAGTCTCTTAATGATTCGATATACGCCTTCAGCTTGACCAGCACCTCACGGGAAGCCGACAATTCGTGATAACAGCCGCAGCAGTCGGACAAGATCAGCTGCTGTCTGGCAATATCGATGACGTATATATAATCTGTATTGATGATAAGGCTACGGCCTAATCTCAGGAAATTCGATCCCGAATCTCCGAGCTGGACTCCGATCATATCTTCTATCTGACCGAGCTGAAAGGTAACCAGGCGTTTTCTGTTGTCAACGGTAACCACATTGGAATAATTGCCGTCAGAGGACACATAGACCAGCTTCTCCTGCGGAATACGCAGAAGCTCCGTTCCTTTCGATATGATTATGACGCCCATATGTTACCGGTCAGCATCGCAAAAGTACTTATTTTTTCTTTAAAAGCAGCCGCACTTCCGCGATATGTACGAAATCAAAAAATAGAGTACGAAACGATGACGCCACAACAGGTTCACAACGCATTCGTCCGATTCGTACATCGGCATCCGAAAACGTTTGTAATCAAATAATTATAACCGATATTCGCATCCGAAAACATTAACACACAAACAACTGACATGAACAGAAAAATCAAACTTATCCTCGGCATTTCCGCATGGACTTTCATCACAGCAGTCATCGTATTCTCATTTGCAGCAAGCTGCTCGCATCCCGAACCTGTCACAGCCAAGCCTTCCGAAGACGGTCTCCTGCTCAACGACGACCTTGTAGCCATCAAGGAGGATGACGGGAACATCACCATCAAGAACACGGAAACCGGCGAAGTAACCGCTGAGAAGATCAGGTTCGACTGGACATCCGCATCGCCCAACGATTCACTCGGAGTCTTCTGCTCCGACGGAAAGAGAGGCTATTATAATTCATATACTGGAAAGATTGTCGTAGAAGCACAGTACCGCCGTGCATGGGTCTTTTCCGAAGGTCTGGCGGCTGTTCAGAAAAACGGACATATCGGATTCATCAACCGCAAGGGTGACGTGGTCATTCCGTTCAGGTATCCTTATCATGGCAATCCTCTGTCTGAATTCATCTTCAGGAACGGCCATTGCGTCGTCGCGGACACTACCGGCAAATGCGGTTTGATCAACAGAAAGGGAGAGTGGACAATACAGCCGGAATATGACAATATCGATGCCTTCGAGGAATATGTAATCGTTTCCAGAGCCGGAGTAAGAAAGCAGATGACCTACGATGAGAAAATCATCAACTCGTTCGTAGTGGATCACATTTCCGCCTTGACATATACGGAAACAGAAAGGTTTGAGAACAAAGACGGCGAGATTGTTTACCTGGATAAAGAAGTCAAGACCGGACTGTTTTCCTACAGAGTCGGAGGACGTTGCGGACTGATGGATTCCAACTGTCGCAGGCTTACGGAGCCTTTATATTCAAGAATCATTGCTGTGGACAAGAACATGTACAGGGCACTTCTTCTTGACCATTTTTCGGAAGTGATAATCAACGCCAAAGGTGAGGTGATGAAATGAGAAGGCTTATCGACATTATCTTCGTCTATATTCCGGTCATGCTGGTTCTGATAAGCCTGATATGGGTGTCGGCATACAGATGGCTGCCGGTGAGATGGACTCCCCTCATGCTGAAAAGGACAATCGAGAACGCCGGCAGTCCGGATTACCGCAACACTCAGATATGGATTTCAAAAGACGAGATCGACCCGGTGCTGACCGAAGCCGTCCTGCTCACTGAAGACCAGCGTTTCTACTCCCACAAGGGATTTGACATAAAGGAACTGCGCCAGATGAAGGAGGAGCATTTTCTCAACGGCGGAGACATCCGCGGATGCAGCACCATATCCCAGCAGGTGGCCAAGAACTGCTTCACCTTCGGAAGCCGCACATGGCTGCGGAAAGGCATAGAGGCATATTACACAGCCCTGATCGAGATAATCTGGGGAAAAGACCGGATATTGGAAGTATATATGAATGTAGCGGAAACAGGAAGAGGACTGTTTGGAGTAGAAGCCGCCTGCCGGAAATATTTCGACAGCCCTTCATCGGAGGTTTCGGTATCCGATGCGGCAGCCATAGCCTGTGTCCTGCCGAAGCCTCTCGCAAGAACGCCCTCGACCGTCATGTCAGCACATGCGCACAGACATTCCGCAGTGGCAGGAGAATTAGGAAAAAGCCGGCCGATTCCATAGGGAAAAGGCCGGCGTATCGTTAACGGAAGGTCATTACCAGATGACAACCCTTTCCTCTTCAGGAAGGAACATCTCGCCGTCGGTGATGCCGAAGGCCTCGTAGAAAGTCTCGACATTGCGGAGGGTCGCGTTCACGCGGTTCTTTCCGAGAGAGTGGACATCGGTCTTTGTAAGGCGCGCAGCCTCCTCGTCACGGATGTTCTGACCCCAGATTGTGGCGTATGAGAGATAGAATCGCTGCGCTGCAGTAAATCCGTCGATCGGTGCAGGCTCGCCGTTTGCCTTGAATGAATTCTGAAGTGCTGTGTAAGAGACTCTCAGACCGCCCTGGTCAGCGATGTTCTCGCCGAGTGAAAGAGCTCCGTCAGCCATCACTGCAGGCTGGCCGTCCTTTGCAGGAAGCACAACGATCTTGTTGAACTGATCCACGAGGATGTCTGTGCGTGCCTTGAATGCGGCCGCATCCTCCTCTGTCCACCAGTTGTTCATGTTGCCGTCCTTGTCGAACTGGCGTCCCTGATCATCGAATCCATGGGTCATCTCATGTCCGATGACAACACCGATCGCACCATAGTTCACAGCATCGTCAGCAGCAGAATTATAGAACGGCGGCTGGAGGATAGCTGCAGGGAAGCAGATCTCGTTGGTGGTAGGGTTGTAGTATGCATTCACGGTCTGAGGAGACATGAACCATCTTTCACGGTCAACTTCCTTGCCGAGGTCAGCGAGGTTGTCAGCTGTGTACCAGGCACTTGCACGCTTGATATTCTCCCAGTATGAAAGCTTAGGGTCGATTGTGAGAGTCGAGTAATCCTTCCATTTGTCAGGATATCCTATCTTCACCGTGAAAGTATTGAGCTTCTCGTGAGCCTTTGCCTTTGTCGCATCCGACATCCACTCGAGGGCGTCGATATGCTGGCCGAGAGCCACCTGAAGGTTCTTCACCATCTCGGTCATGCGCACCTTGTCGCTTTCAGGGAAATATTTCTTCACATAGATTTCACCTACAGCTTCTCCGAGAAGGCCGTTAGGAACAGCCATAGCACGCTTCCAGCGAGGACGCATCTCCTGCTGGCCGGACATCTGACGGCCGAAGAAATCGAAATATGCGGCATAGAGTTCGTCACCCACATAACCGGCAGCGCTTGACATGAGCCCTGCAGCCATATATGCCTTCACAGTATTGATATCCTCCTTTGAAAAGAGTGCGAGCACTGCATCCAGCACCTCAGGCTGACCTACGATCACCTTGTCGAAATCTCCGATTCCCATCTGTGAGAAATATGCGTTCCAGTTGAACTGAGGGTATTTTGCCATGAACTCAGCCTTGGTCATAGGATTATAGCCGGCAGCCACATCACGAAGCTCCACATTGCTGCGGAATGACTTCGCCATCTTTGTCTCGAATGCGAGCACCTTCTCGGCTGTCGCTGCGGCATCCTCCCATCCGAGCATGCCGAAAGCCTTGGTCAGCCACTGGACATATCCTTCGCGGAAGGCCTTGTTCTCTGCATCAAGATAATAGTCCCTGTTGCCCATTCCGAGTCCGGCCTGATCGACATAGAGGACATTGACGTTGCTGTTGAGAAGGTCGGCGCTCACTCCTGTGCTGAACAGAGGATTGCCTGCTGAAGTGTGGATAAGAGCCACTGCAATGGCAAGATCAGAGAGATTGTTCACAGCCATGAGCCTGTCGATGTCTGCCTTCACAGGAGCCACTCCTTCTGTATTGAGACGAGTCGAATCGAGTCCCATGGTGTAGAGGTCGGCGATCTTCTGATCGACTGTACCTTCCTTGAACTTGGACTTCGCGATGTCGGAGAAAAGGTCATTCAGACGGATCTCGTTGCTTTCGCGCAGACGGTCGAATGTACCGTAACGTGCAAACTCAGGCTTGAGAGGATTGGCAGCCTGCCATCCTCCTGTAGCATACTGATAAAAGTCATCATTGAGAGCGACACTCTCGTCGAAATTAGCACGGTCGATTGCCGGAACCTCGGCCTGCTTAGAGTTGCAACCTGCCATAAGAGCAATTGTTGAAATAGTTAACAGGATCTTTTTCATTGTATGGTTTGTTAATAGATTTAGAACTTCATTTCAAGAGCAGCAAAAATAATAAAAAACATGTCACGAAGTACAGATTTCAACATATTATCCGTACTTCGTGACACGATTTCCTGAAAAAGGCCCTATTTGTTCTCAGCCTCGTATGCCGCGATATTGCGGCTCTGATCGACCCAGATCAGCTTGGAGGTGTCATAGCCGCGGGCCTCCGCCTCCTCAAGCACCATCTTCAGCAGGTCAGGATCAGCTTCCGGTGTTCTGGAAAGGATCCAGAGATAGTTGTCGCTCTTGCTTCCCACAAGGGAGATCTGATAGTTCTCATCTACCATCATCACATTGTAGTCGGAATAGAAGAAAAGGAAGAACGAAACCCTGAGGGCACCGGGATTTCCGGAAGGATCCTTATACTTGGCCTTGCCTTCGGCAATCTTGAACTTGCCGTCCTTCCAGCCTGTGTTAAGCACCACGACCTTGCCGTCATCCTGAAGGATATACTCGGCCATAGTGTTGTCCATACCTTTCTCGAAGCTGTGGTTATAACGCGCAACCTCGTACCACTCTCCGAGATAGCGCGAGAGGTCGAAATGATCCACAGTCGAATTGTCGTAATCTTTTGTACATGCCGAAAGCGGCAGAAAGCAGGCAGTCAATGCCATCAAAACCAGATTTTTCATAACACTACTAACATTAAAGAAACTGTTTAAACACATTCCGACGCAAACCAAAAATCGTTCCTGCACGGCAAGAGCCTATCCGGACAATGAGCAAAGACTACGACACACTGCCCCCACACAAAAAAAAAGCCGGTCCTGAAAGACAGAACCGGCCTGATATATCATGCAGGATGATTAGAACTTGTAACGTACGCCAAGTCCGATGCTTGAAGGGAACCAAAGTCCGTGACCGCCGAATCCGATTCCGATGTGCTGACGGAAGTCAAGAGAAAGCTGGAGAGGGAACCAGAAAGAGTACTCAAGACCTACCATACCGGCAGCTGAAAGGTTGAAGTAGTTTGCATCACCGAGACCGAGACCTACACCAACACCCGGACCGGCGTAGAAACCCCACTCACCTCTTGATGTCCATGAAGGCTGAGCGATCATGAAGTTATAGATACCTGTAGCACCTACATTGAATACACCGTCGAAACCAAGTCCGAGACCTCCGTCAACCTCAAGGAAGTTTGAACCCAAAGAGTGCTGGTAGCTGACTTCACCACCGTTTCCGATACGTACACCGATTGCCCTTGGCTGAGCTGTTGCAGCTACTGCGAAACCAAGCACCATCGCTGCGATAAGAATGATTTTCTTCATAAAAAAAGCGTTTTTGGTTAATGTAATCTTTAATTCACTAATTACAAAGGTAGAAAAAAAAGCGCACATAGCATAAAAATCATACTCATTTATACCTTCGTACATATTTATCAACCTATAGCAAGTAACCGACCCTATGGATTCATAAGGTCGGTGTTTACAAAACCGTTGATCTCCTGTATCAGCTCGACTGATGCGAGAGATCTTCTTTTTATGTCTTCAGTACAGTCCGGGGATGCTGCCGCCGCCCTGAAGGCGTTGATCGCCTCCCCGAACTTCCTGTTTCTCCGGAGCTCCTGCCCCAGTTCAAACAATTCGATATAATTCATATTATACAAGTCCCGAGAATCCCATGAAGGCCATCGCAAGGATGCCGGCAGTGACGAGGGCGATAGGAATACCCTTGAATGCCTTAGGCACATCGTTGAGTGAGAGCTGCTCACGAAGACCTGCGAAGAGGATCATCGCAAGGCCGAAGCCGAGCGAAGTCGCGAAAGCATAGACTGTAGCCTCACCGAGATTGAACATTCCGTCAGCTGCAGCAGCAAAAGGAGAGGACTTCTGCACTACTGTGAGAGCCACACCGAGAACCGCACAGTTTGTGGTGATCAGCGGAAGGAAGATACCGAGCGATGCATAGAGCGCAGGGCTGATCTTCTTGAGCACGATCTCCACCATCTGCACGAGGGCTGCGATGACAAGAATGAACGAGATGGTCTGCAGGAACTCGAGTCCAAGCTTCACAAGAAGTGTGTTCAGCAGATAGGTGACCACAGTCGCGAGGGTGATGACGAAGCACACGGCCATCGACATTCCCGAAGCAGTGCTGAGCTTGTTGGACACGCCGAGGAACGGACATACGCCAAGGAACTGCGAGAGCAGGATATTGTTTACGAATATCGCTGAAATGATGATGAGTATATATTCTACCATGATTTTTCCTCCTGTATTTACTCAGCCTTCTTAGAAGTCAGTTTTCTGA
>JAFUQW010000148.1 GCA_017472115.1 Bacteroidales bacterium
AGGAATATCTTTCCAGTACAAGAAAAAGTCCGATACCGACTGGATAGAGATCGAGGATGAAATGGATATCGACCTTACGACGCTTACATATTCATATCGTCTGAATCATCTTGATGTAAATACGGAATATGTATTCCGCGCAACATCTCTCAAGGATAAGACAGATGGAAAGGTTGCCGGAGAAATCGGGTTCAAGACATTCGCCAGCGAAAGCATGATCAACAACCTCAGTTTCGATGACTGGTACAAGGATGGAGATGCATGGTATCCGAACGCCTCGTCATCGTCTTCGGATTGGGTATGGGATACGGCGAACGGAGGAACTGCAATGCTTGGCTGTTATCCTACCAATCCGGATGAAAGTGTCCTTGCAGTGACGGGATCAGGTAAAAAGGCGGCAAAGATGGTAAGTCAGATGACTTCCGGAATGATCAAGAAATTTGCTGCAGGTAATATCTATACCGGTAAATTTTTCGATGTGTCATTGTCACCTGCAGGTGCCATGTTGGATTGGGGACTGTCGTTCAATTCTCGTCCTCTCGCCCTCAGAGGATGGTACAGGTATGAACCGAAGGCCATAAATCAGGTCGGAGACGGATATGAATATCTTAAGGGACAGATGGATAACTGTCATATTCAGATATTCCTGACAGATTGGACCGGAATGTTCAGAATCAATGCCTATACGGACTTCTCCAAGTCAAGATATGTTGACTTCAATGCAGATTATATTCTTGCTCATGGTGAAATGATCACTGACAACAACACAACCGATGATGCCGATACAAATAACGGTTACCTTCAGTTCACCATACCTTTGAAATACAGAAGTCTCAAAGACCCTTCATTTATAGTTGTGTCAGGTGCAGCCAGCCGCTATGGAGACTATTTTACAGGTGGTGAAGGAAGTACCCTGTATCTTGATGAACTGGAACTCATATATGATCCGGATCAGTTGTCGGATGAAGAGTTTGATTTAGTGATGGGAGGAATCAGATAGAAATGATGAAGAAGTTTTTAACGGTTTTTATATCGCTGCTCATGGCTTCAGCAACCTTGGCCGCTTCCGATAAGGAAGAGGCCAAGGTTGCCGATCAGGCTGAAGCCAAGGCCTTCGACCGAGGTGTAGGCAAGATGAATTCGGTATTCATACCTAAGGGATATATCGGAGGCGGATTCACCTTCTCCTACAAGACATACGACCTCGGCAAGAGCGCTGACGATGTGGGTTATTCCATGCTGTTCTCACTGCTGTCGGGAATCAACGGTGACATGCACACCTTGGGAATATCGCCTTCTGTGTCATATTTCCTTCTGGATAATTTCTCCGTAGGAGCGCGCTTCGACTATAGCAGGACAAATCTGAATGTGGGCAATCTCGGGCTTTCGTTAGGAGATCTGGCTTCGCTTTCGATTCAGGACTATCATATGCTGAAGAATATGTATTCTACAGCCGTGACCGCCAGATATTACATGCCTATAGCAAACAGCAAGCGTATAGCCATGTTCGGCGAGGTCAGACTGGGCTTCGATGTGGGTCAGTCGGTATCTTACCAGACCAAGGACGGAAACAATTTCGGAACTTTCCAGTCCATATATGGCGGAGGTCTCAATGTGGTTCCCGGACTTTGTGTCTTTGCTACCAATGAAGTATGTGTCGAGGTTGCCGTCGGCGTGCTCGGAATCAATTACCAGTATGTCAAGCAGGTTACAAATCTTGTCGATGAAAGTGCAATGCAGCAGAGCGGAGCCAATTTCAAGATCAATCCGCTGTCCATCAGTCTCGGAATGTCTTTCTATATTCCGGTAAGTGTGCCAGGCAGGTCTTCTGCCGGGAAGTCTGCGGCATCTCGTGCGCCTAAGCAGAAGGTTGTTCTGAATGCAGCTCCTGCAACTGAGTCGGTTGTTGTCCCTGCTGAAGAGCAGAAGGCAGAACCTGCCAAGACTAAGAAGCTCTTCAACTTCGGTCAGAAGTCAAAGGACGGAAAAGACGTGCCTGACAAGAATCCGAAGGTGAAGGGGGCGAAGAAACCTGACGATCCGAGGTCTGAACTTGATGATGTTGCCGAAGTGAGTCCGGAGGAGCCGAAGGTAAGCACAAAGGAAGAGAAATCGGAAGAGAAAGAATCTGAGGTCAATGAAATTAAAGAAGATCCGGAGCAGGAAGAAGTCTAGGAGGTGAATGAAGAAGAGATAAATGAAGGAGGAAATAAATGATGAGAAGGGGAGGAATATTGCTTTTATTGGTCTTGATGACGGTATCCTGCATCAAGAATCCGCTATCATATCCAAGGGTCAAGGCTGACATTACCGCATTTGAAGTGCAGGGCCAGAAGTCGGTTACCATCGACCCGGACAATATGGTAGTGAGCATTGTCCTGGCAGAAACCGCAGACATGGACAGCATTATCGTCAAGAAGTATGAGTATTCGGCCGATGCAGTACCGTCATACGAATTGCCGGAAATGCTCGATCTTACGCAGCCGGTGAAGATTGCATACACGACATATCCGGATCAGACTTATGAATGGACCATCGAAGCGGTGCAGCCGATCGAGAGGTATGTCAAGTGCGACAACATGGTAGGCGATGCGGAATTCGATCTCGAGAAAAAGACCGTCCTGCTTCATTTCCCTGAAGATCAGGAACTTTCCAATATTCGTTTCACGAAGATGAAGCTTGAAGCACAGGGGTCTAAAATTGATTCCACATATGGGCATACGGTCATTGACGGGACCGAGGTAAGCGTCGAGGAAGCCGTGGAGTTCCCGATGACACTCGACTGTGTGCTTTCGAGGACATTCAAGGTGAATTATCGCCATGAGACTTCACTCTGGACTTTGACGGCCGTTCATAAGATCATTGAACTTGAGATCACCTCCGTTAATGCATGGTGCTATCATGCCGACATAAAGGCTGCGTTCAAGGGAACAGGCAATCCGGTGATAGAATACCGTGAATCCTCTGCAGAAGAGTGGATTGCGTTGAATACCACGGTAAGCGGAACCGAGATATCAGCTTCAGTCGATCAGCTTACCGAAGGTACGGACTATGTGGCACGAGTCCTTAACGGTGATGCGGTCAGCGAGGAGTTCCTGTTCACCACGGAGACACCTGAACAGCTTCCTAATATGTCTTTCGACGAATGGTATCAGGGGGATCCGGGAGGATATACATGGTATCCTAATACCGAAGGCTCCGATACATGGGGAACAGCCAACTCGGGAGTCAACATGCTGAATGCAGTCAACTCTACAAGGCCTGAATATACCTTTGTGGCGAAGAAGGGTGGAGCTGCCGTGCGTATGGAAAGTGTATATGTATTTGGAAAATTTGCAGCAGGAAATATTTATACCGGTCAGTTCGGCAAGGCGGTTCTCTCTCCTGTTCCGGGTGCTGAACTTGACTGGGGAGTTCCGTTCACAACCCGTCCGCATTCTTTGAAAGGATATTATTCATATGCACCTAAGAAGATCGATTATGCTTCTGATCGCTATTCCGACAAGAAAGGAACTATGGATAACGCCCAGATATTGGTTTTCCTTACCGATTGGGAAGAGCCGTTCCGTGTGTCAACATCGACTGAGACATTTGTGGATCTCGAAAAGGATCCGGCAATCATAGCTCTTGGCGAAATAGTGACTGATGCCGATACTCAGGGCAAGTATGTCGAATTCGAATGCGTTCTGGAGTATCGTAACGACCGCAAGCCGAAATACATAGTCGCAGTAGCCTGCTCAAGTCTCTACGGAGATTATTTCACCGGAGGACAGGGGTCTGTAATGTATGTGGATGAATGGGAATTCATGTATAAGTAGCTTTATACAAATAGCATGGCTCCGAAACCGACGGCAAGGGCTATGACGCAGTTGATGAGCTTCGCATATGCGAAGCTCTTCTTGCTTTCAGCGAGGAGGGGGATCGAGGCATGTCCGTCCTGGGATATGCAGCTTGCCAGGAGAACAGGCATGGGAACCACTCCGGCTGCGTAAAGGGTCACGAATATCATATGCGGGCCGGATTCCGGTATTATGCCTATGACTGTTGCCAGGAGAATCATCAGGGCAGTGTTGTCGCTTATCCAATGACTGATATCGAAATGCTGCAGAGCGATTCCGAGAACAAGCAGTACTCCGAAAGTCCATGCGAAGATGACAGGCAGATGCTTTCTGACGATATGGTTCCAAAGATGCTCTTCCACGAAATGGTCCGAAGCGAACAGCAGCACGAAAAGCACGATCACGCTCAGCCCGGCGAACAGCACGTTCATCCAGTCCTCGCTCAGAAGGTCTATGTGCAATGTCCTTGTCTCATGTTCATGTATGTGACCGTATTCATGTATATTTGCCATATCTTCGGCATGTGCATGATGATGCTCATGGCCCAGATTCCCGGTAGCCAGGGCCGTTATGAAAACCGCCAGCCCGACAAACATTGCCATCCTCTTCCACCCGTAATGCCTCCCTTCATGCCCTTCGTGCACAGCATATCCCGTGTCGCATCCGGCATCCATTCCGCACTCCTCATGCTCATGCTTTGCGCAATGTCTTGCATGTCTCCTGTCATATATTAAATCCACCGCGACTCCCACAATGACCGCCAGGACAAACAGCCCTGCAAATATCATAAGAGCCTGCTCAGGAATCATGGCAAGCATCACGAAAGCTTCATCTCCCGATGATGCTATCATCATGGCTACAAGGGCTCCGAAACTGAAAAGACGGTGAGTATAAAGCGATACGGTCGCGAATCCTCCCATGCATCCCGGCACCGAACCAAGCAGGGCAGCCACGACAACCTGGCCGATCTTTGTCTTTCTCAACCCCTTGAACAACATTCCTCTGGATTCGATGTTCAGTGACTCGATCATCATCATCATCACGACCACCAATCCTGTAATCAGTATCGAATTCCTTAATATATCTATAAACATTTTCTATTAATATTAATTGGGGAGAATGAAATACGTAGTAGTAATGTGGAACGATTGAAAAACCATGGCCGCCCGTGGCCTTGTGAACGGGAGGGGCCCGCTGCGTAGCAGTGGGAGGGATTTAGTTTTTCAATCGTTTCACATTACTACCGCAAATTATTCTATATATCCTGCAATAAAGAGATTGACGATAGGGCGAAGAGGTGAATTAGTGGTCAGAGTGACGATCACCAGCACCTCACCCGAAGGCATCCCGGTAGTGTCAAGATCCACCTTGAAGCTACCTGTCTGACCTCCTTCTACGACAGGTATCTCCCCATGCGACCACCTCGGCGTGTCAGCATCCACCTTATACACCTTGAATGGTTTCTTTCCCTGATTCTTGAAAGTATATGAGGCATGTATCACCGTGCCCTTCTTCACCTTTCCGAAAGACCATGTGCTGCTCTCGAACATAGGTCTCGGCGCCGAAGACCTCTCCGCTTCCGTCATATCGTCAAAATTCTCTTTCGTGAAGGCCCAGAAACCGATCTTGTCTGAACCGTCCGGGCCTTTGACAGCCTTGCCGTTGACAACAGGAGATGCATAGTATGTATTCTTGCCCCAGAGATCTCTGTCTGCGGTCACTGTAAACGACATTTCAGCCGTACCCTGTGCCGGGATGGGATTCGGAGATACGCTTATCTTGAGATTCTCCGACACATCCGTGAAATCCACCTTGATAGGGGAGGTTGACAGGTTGGCCACCATCACCGCTTCGCTCTTCACTCCTCCTTGTTCAAGATTGCCGCCTTTTATCAGGGACTCGCGCAGTCCCAGAGCTCCGTATTTCACGGGGTACAGTTCCGAGAGAGGCTTCTTCTCTGCAAGGGATACGCCTCTAACCTTAAGGACTACAGGCTTCTTTACGTCCGACAGATACACCGTAAGATTCTTGTCGAAAGGATAAGCTCCCTCGTCATTTGAATAAGTGACGGAAACGGTTCCGGTCTTGCCGGGGCGTATCGGCTCGCGTGTCCATTTTACATCAGTGCATCCGCATGTGCTGACGACATTATAGATCACGGCAGGCTTGCTGCCGGTATTCTTCAAAGTGAAAGTGCATGACACAGGTCCGCTCTTGTGCATGATCTCGCCGAAATTATGAACCATCTTGTCGAATTCAAGTCCGTTCCCGACCTGATGTTGCGCCTTTGCACAGAAGCATGAAAGGAGCAGCGCAAGCGCTGCTATGATATGTCTGTTTCCAACCATAATCCCAATTATCTTAGACAAAGATAACATAAATCGCACTATCCTCGTCTTTGAATATCAAAATTAATGACTAAATTTGCACAAAGATTGCCAATGTGACAATTCGGATTGAAACATTAACAACTTAAAAGGATAACAAAATGGCTCACAGAATTACAGAAGACTGCGCTGCATGCGGAACATGCGCGCCAGAGTGCCCTGTAGGCGCAATTTCAGAGGGTGACATCTACAAGATCGATCCAAACTTGTGCATTGACTGCGGTGCTTGTGCTGCAGCTTGCCCTATGGGTGCAATCGTAGCTGAGTAATCAGTACGTTTTAAGAAATAAAAGAGGGACGGTCGATTCGACCGTCCCTCTTTTGTCTTTCTTACATGCCTATTCGGCAGGGAATGAAGCGATGTTGATCACATTGCCCTGTGAAAGAACATCCTGTACCGCAGCCTTCACATCTTCCGGTGTGAGGGTATTGATGGCATTCTCATACTCTGCGTCATAATCCACACCATGATCGAACCATGTCAGGAAGCAGTTCATCCAATAGCTGTTGTTGATACGTGACTCAGGGAGATTCTTCTTGAGGTTCTCGATGGCCATGTTGAAATGCTCCTGTGTAGGACCGTTTTCGGCAACTTCCTTGAGACCCTTGACCGCAAGCGCGCTGAGCTTCTCCACAGCCTCAGGGTTGGTGTTGAAGTAAACCTGTGTGAGAACTCTTTCAACAGGTGTCCTCTGAGCTACCATTGAAGTGCCGACTCCGTATGTGCCGCCCTCATCTTCGCGGATGGTCTTGGTATAGATCATGTCCATGATGTAGTTGGCGACATTCATTGCCACGCTCTTCTTTGTGTCAACAGGCACGTATGCTGAATAGAGCTGGAGGACAGTTGACTTAGGAGCCTGCATCTGAAGCTTCACGGTCTCGTTCACTTCACCCTTTGCAAATGCGATTATGTTCTCCTCGTTGATTCCTGTCGCCTTCTTACCCTTAGGGAGCGAGCCGATATATTTCTCAACCAATGGCTTGAGGGTCTCAAGGTCAACGTTTCCGACTATACGAACCGTCATGCCTGCAGCATCCTTGAAGAGCTCGCGGTAAACCCTTTCGATTGTAGCGAGGTCAGCCTTGGCGAGAGTCTCGTCAGTGAGATTCACGACACGTGGATTGTTGCCGTAGAGAATGTTGTTCATCTCGTTCTGGAACTGGAAGTCAGGATTTGCCTTCAGGTTAGGAAGAAGGGCGTTGATCTGATTGATTCCGGTCATGTATTCGTTCTCGTCGAAACGAGGATCGGTGAAGTAGAGGTATGCGATCTGGAGAGCCGTCTCGAGATCCTTAGGAGAACTTTCTCCGTTCACACCGTGGCGTGTTCCGCCGATATAAGGGCTGACGGAAAGGGATTTTCCGGCGAGCATCTTAGGAACGGTCTTGCCAGGGAACTTGGATATTCCTGAGTTCTGGAGGTAGAGTGTCCAGATGTTGTCTTCAAATGAAGGCATGTCCTCTGTAGCAATGAGGGTTCTTCCGCCTTCCTTTGAAATATTGAATAGCACCTGATCCTGCTTATGCTGCGTAGGGAGCACAACCACCTTCACTCCGTTCTTGAGGATCCATTCAGTAGCTCCGTAAAGAGTCTCGGAGCTCTTCTTCACCTTCGAACCCTTGAGTTCCTTGCTGATGAAAGGCTCGTTCACGCTTTCTTCGACATTAGCCTGTATGTCGGCATTCTTTGCTGCAGCGATCGCGTCAAGAAGTTCCTGTTCTGTAGGGATGACCGAACCTTCCTTTGAAGGGCCGTTGTAAAGAACGACGAGGTTCTCGTCAGTGATGAGCTGTGCGACTACCTGGTTGAGTACCATTGCGTTGAGCTGCGAACAGATTGCCTGTGCCAGCTGGTATGCCATCTCCGGTGCGAGATAAGGCTTGTTCTCGTAGAAATTGTTCAGAAGAGGGTTTACGAAATCACTGTTCTTGCGGGTTGGAGCAGCCTCGACAGCCTCTTCATAATGCTTGAGGATGTTGTCTGTGGCACGCTGTACCTCGCCCTCGTTGAATCCGAATCTCTTCATCTTCTCGACCTCGATCATGAATGCTGTGAGAGCCTTCTGAGCCTCGCCTTCCTTGAAAATCACCTGACCTCTTGCTGCGTCGCATTCGTAGCAGATAGGATAGAAATAGAATCCTGCGTCGATGAAAGGAGAAGCCGGATCTGAAGCGATGTCGCCGAACCTTTCAGCCATGATGAGCTGTACATAATCCTTGATGAGCTCAGTCATGAATGCTATGTCGGTGTTGTTGAATTCCTTAGGCATCGGCTCGCTCTTCCAGAGAAGCTCTACATAAGAGTACTGAGCTTCAGGATCTGTGATGATTCCAACGATAGGCTCGACATTGTCAGCGATTTTCACTACAGGCTTTTCGTTTGATTCAGCCGGTACTGGAATGTCGCTGAAGAGCGCCTTGATCTTCGCTTCTACAGCATCGACGTCGATGTCTCCGACAACGATTACTGCCTGATTGTCAGGTCTGTACCACTTGTTGTGGAAGTCGATGAGACTCTGGTGCTCGAAGTTCGCGAGCTGGTCGTAACTTCCGATGAGGGTACGGTCAGCATAAGGTGCATCACCATAAAGATATGGACGGGCAGCCATATACATTCTCCAGTCTGCTGCATCACGTGAGCGCTTCTCCTCGATGATCACGCCTCTCTCTGCATCGATTTCTGCAGGATCGCATGTCACGAAACCTGACCAGTCGTGAAGAACGAGCAGACATGAGTCAACGATGCTTTCCCTTATTACAGGGATGTTGTTGAGCATATACTGGGTTACTTCAAATCCGGTAGATGCATTGATGTTTCTTCCGAATTCAGCGCCGATGCTCTGAAGATATTCGAGCATTGACTTGCCTGGGAAATTCTTTGTGCCGTTGAAGCACATGTGCTCGAAGAAGTGGGCGAGACCGTCCTGATGATCCTCTTCCTGATGTGCTCCGGCATCTGTTGCGAGCCAGAATTCCGCTCTCTGTGCGGGCTGGTCATTGTGACGGATGTAGTAGGTAAGACCGTTTTCGAGCTTGCCGACCTTTACGGCAGGATCGTTAGGGAGCGGTGTCTGACCGAACATCATCACTGCGGCAAACATGGCCGCAAATAACATAATGAATCTTTTCATGTTGAATTATTTAGATGTGTTTGTTTTTCATTTCCACCTTTAGACGCCATATGCGTCCTACAAACTACAAATATACGAAAGATTCTAAAATCTTTTTCCTATTTTTGCGGAAACTAACTGACGGATGGAGGATTTCAGACTTAAAGTATTCAAGACGGTGATCGGTGAAGGCAGTTTCACAAAAGCTGCTCAAGCTCTCGACATAACCCAGCCGGCAGTAAGCCAGCATATAGCTGAATTGGAAAAAATAACCGGAGTACGCCTGTTCGACAGGCAGAGAGGTGAAGTGATGCTTACTGAACAAGGCCGTGTGTTTCTCGATTACGCCGACAGGATTCTCTCAGGTTATGAATATGCTTCCGTCTTGTTCACTCCTCTTCAGGAACAGACGGTCAGGATCTCTGTTTCCGAAGAACTCTATTCTTATTTCGTAGCTCCTTCCATCGGATCTTTTGTCAAGATACATCCGGAAATAACTTTCGTGCGGACAGGTTTCGAGGATGCCGATCTGAGCTTTTCTCTGGTTCCGTCACCGGATTCACCGTTTGACATTTATCCTGAAACCATAGCCAAGATCCGTGTATCCGTCGCTCCGGCCCCAAAGAAAATGGGTGACTTTGCAGCCACCCATGAATCTTTGTCGTATTTCGATGTTCTTTTCAGACCATCGGCAGGCTTCGCTTCCACGAAGCTCTGCCGCGTCCTGAAGTCTTACTTCGCGAGTCTCTTGTAAGTCTCGAGTCTTACCTTTGCAAACTCCTCTGTCTTCTGGAGGAGTTCGTCAGCGCTCTCAGGATACATCTTGTAGAGCGATGCGAAACGGACCTCGCCCTTGAGGAAGTCCTGGAACTTGCTCCAGTCCGGCTCCTTGCTGTCGAGAGTGAACGGATTCTTGTCTGTGCCCTCGAGTGCAGGATTGTATCTGTAGAGATGCCAGTAACCGCACTCGACTGCGAGCTTCTCCTCCCTCTGGCTCAGACCCATTCCTGCCTTGAGACCGTGGTTGATACATGGAGCGTAAGCGATCACGAGTGACGGACCGTCGTAAGCCTCAGCCTCCTTGATCGCGTTGAAGTACTGTGCAGGAGATGCACCCATGGCTACCTGAGCCACATATACATAACCGTAGCTCATTGCCATCATTCCGAGGTCCTTCTTACGTACCCTCTTGCCGGAAGCCGCAAACTTCGCGATTGCTCCTGAAGGAGTAGCCTTTGACTACTGTCCGCCTGTGTTAGATTAAACCTCTGTGTCAAGCACGAGGATGTTCACATTCTCACCTGAAGCGAGCACATGGTCGAGTCCGCCGTATCCGATGTCGTATGAAGCACCGTCACCACCGATGATCCACTGGCTGCGTGCAGGAATGAATGTCTTGTATTCTACGAGACCCTTGCATACGTCGCAACCGCAGCCCTCGCAGAGAGGGATGAGCTTGTCTGCAACCTCGCGGGTGATCTTTGCATCCTCCTTGTTCTCAAGCCACTGAGTGAAGAGAGCCTTCATCTCGTCTGTGCAGCATGAGCATGCAAGGCCTTCCTCCATGAG
>JAFUQW010000149.1 GCA_017472115.1 Bacteroidales bacterium
TCAGAATCTTATGAGGCAGCATCGGGGTGAACTTCCGTTTCTTCTGTATGATTGTCAGCCTTGCCATATCGTCTGCAAATTTAGACAATTAATTCCATTGTCCGGATGTCAGTCAGATATTCCAAAGGAGTGTAGGATTGGTCTAAACTTCATCTACCGAAAAGAAGGGCAGGAAACTTGATGTAATAGATTCCATCAAATAGATGTACTCATTATTTTCATAGTTAGTTTTTGTATGTGTCTCGTACCGGTGTGAGCCGGAGCGGGACTTTTGCTTTGAGCGGTGTCGCCCTCTTGTCAAACAAGTTTGTCAAGTCATCGACGAAGTCGCTTGAGCGATAGCGAAAGAACGCAACCATCCATAACTCGCTACCGCGGGCTGCTAGCTGCAAAAACCTTCCGGGCTGTTTGCTTATCGCTCACGAGATCTGGAGATTCAAATTATCATAATTCCCTCAATATCTTGCAATTTCAAGTGAAACCGCATATCTTTATATCCATAAATCAGGGATTTGCCTGATATGATATTGATTAAATAATCCACGTTAAAATGAAGAAATCTGCAATATTGTTTTCAATAATTTACTGTAGCGTATTCTGCAATACATTATACTCTCAAAATATTTCTGACACAGTAAAAGACGTAGTTATCAGTATAGAATATGATAAGGTATATGACGAATTTCACTATGTGGCAGAGATAAAGGATTTTCTCAGCAGCAAGTATAATAAAGGATATTCAGATGAAAGATATGGATCTTATAAATACTATGAAGAGTTACATAACGAGGCATATAAAGAAGCCATAAGAAATATAGATTCCCGCAAAATGGGAACATTCATTTACAGTTTCCTACCGGATAAACACAAAAGAAAACTCGGTAACCAAGGGTGGGGCTTCATAGTCTTTAACCTCTCTAAGACCGATGGTTTACTTAAATATTCACTCACGATAAGAGCAGATGAAGGAATCAAAGCAGGACGAGTATTCACTAAAGATGACTGCCGAAATATATTTCATGCTTTAGATACTTCCATATTCAATTCATGGCCTGAAGATATTGATTATTTAATAGGTGCAATAAAGTTTCGTTTACAAGATACGAATTAGTTTAGTGACCCTCGTAAAAGGCAAAACTTTCTAATTAATTGATAATATAAAATCAGTATCTCGGATAGTGAATAAAAGAACACCTCTAGTTGTCATGGAAAAGTTATTTTTGAAGGTGCCGCAAAAAATAATCTGCTGACTATGGTACAAACAGATTTACTTTCTATGACATCGCATTAATCGTAACAGACATCCGGGATTGTCTTTTTATAGGGATTTCTCCACCAAAACAGTACTTTCTGCGGATAAAGTGGATAAATAGTATGGCTTCTCCACCAGAAGGCTTGTTTTGGTGGAGAAAACACATCAGGTGCCAGATCAGTATGACAATTGTGACAGCCAGACCGTAATCTTTTCAAGCACTTCAGGGGCAAAAGTTTCTTCGATAGTACGATATTCCGATACGGAACCGGTGGTACAATGCTGGAAAAGGTGGTTGACTCCATCTATCGGTTCGATGTGGCTTTTATCATTTGCCGGCAGACCTGTACGTAGTGCTTCAAGATTGCTCCCGGCTTCTACCTGAAGGTCTTTTGTGCCGTTGAGAGCCATGACCGGGCAACTGATTCCCGGCAGAATCTGACGCATGTCAAGTGTGAGTAAGTGCGTCATGTAGGGAGTACGGATCTGGGCAAGCACCGCCTGGTAATTCTGCTTCAAGACATCAGGAAGGTCGTAAAGATCGGCTGATGGAAAACTTCCTCCGTTGATCTGTTTGTCAAATGCATCAGACAGAAGTCTGCAGTATGTTTCGACGATGGCTTCAGGAATTCCGGCTTCGAGAAGGGCCAGGCGGTTCTGCCATACCAATGTCTCGGCTCCGGAGATGACCATTCCGGCAAGGCTGACTATGAAATCCGCTTTTTGCTCTGCAGCAAGCATCAGTGCTATAGTACCACCTTCGCTATGCCCCAAAACTCCTACCTTTTCGAATCTGCCTCTGAGCAGCCCGATTCCGGCAAGGGCGTCGTCCTTGAAATCTTCCGTAGTGCATGCGTTGATGTCACCGTCATATCCGTTGAAGCCCCTGTCGTCGTAACGCAGGGTTGCGATTCCGGCGCGTGCAAGAGCATCGGCAATGACGGCGAAAGGCTTGTGGTCGAATATTTCCTCATCCCTGTTCTGCAGTCCGCTTCCTGTTACCATCACAAGGGCGGTGGTGTTGCGGGTATATCCTTCAGGAAGCGTCAACGTTCCTTGCAGCACTACATCACCATTGGCGAATGAAACCTCTTCAGTCTGATAGGGGAATGGTCCTTGCGGTGTCTGCGGACGTGCAGGCTTGTCCTCTCCCGGAGTCAGTGTAAGCGGGAATGAAAGATTCATCTGGGTGAAAGTTCCGACAATCTGCCTTATCAGCCATACGCCTTCGTAACCGGCACCAAGAGCCGGGATCTGAATTACGATCTTGCCACCTGCTTGTCTCTCAATCTGGACCGGTATTCCTTTCGCGCCCTGATCTGGAGAATCCATAGTAGGGTTTTCGTCATCAAGGTGAAAGACAAGTGAAAGTTCTTTACCCTGGACATCAAGCTTGCCTGACCATGGGCCGGTCTGAGCTGTTGCTGCCGATATGAATGCACAAACCATAATGGCTGTCAGAAGAAAGCGTCTGATCATGTTGCGTTAAATTGAAAGATTATCGACTATGGCCTGAATCTGATTCAGCGCAGTCCGGCCTTAAGTTCTATGTTGTCATAGGAACAATATCAAGTATGGCAAATTTACGTCTTTTTCGGGAAAAGCCGATATAAACTCAAAGTTTTGCACCGACTTATTCTTTTTCTGATTACATTTGTGTTGTAAGATTGTATTTATGGACTATCAGAAGATAATGGAAGATATCTATCAGGAGATTCTTCCTTTTGCACAGAAAGGCAAACAGGCTGACTATATTCCTGCGCTGGCCAAGGTGAATCCGGATCAGTTCGGTATGTGTATTCAGACAGTATATGGTGATACCTATACTTATATGCAGGCTGATACGAGGTTTTCCATTCAGAGTATAACAAAGGTCTTTGCGTTGGCAATGTGTCTGTCTCTTAAAGGTGAGGAGCTATGGAAAAGGGTAGGGAAGGAGCCTTCGGGTACATCCTTCAATTCGCTGGTTCAGTTGGAGTTCGAAAAAGGACTCCCTAGAAATCCTTTCATCAATGCAGGTGCTATTGTTCTGGCAGATATTCTTCTTGCCGAATTGGAGTCTCCGGAAGAGGAATTCCTGAAGTTCGTAAGAGCGCTCTGCGGTGAAGAGTCTGTTGATTATAATCTGGAAGTGGCTGTCTCGGAACGGGAAACCGGATATCTCAATGCTGCGATAGCCAATATGCTGAAATATCATGGAGCCATTGATGGTGATATCGAGACAGTTCTGAATTTTTATTTCAAGATGTGTTCTGTAGAGATGAGCTGCCGTGAACTTGCCAAGGCATTCACAGCATTTACCAATGCGCGAAGATTCAATCATGCGGGATATAAACTGACGTCATCACAGATCAAGAGACTGAATGCTGTCATGCAGACATGCGGATTCTATGATGAGGCCGGTGAGTTCTCTTATCTGGTGGGACTTCCGGGAAAGAGTGGTGTAGGAGGAGGAATCGTTGCGGTTTATCCTATGAGATATTCTGTTGCTGTATGGAGCCCTCGCCTGAATTCAAAAGGCAATTCAGTCATGGGAATGAAGGCCCTGGAACTTTTGACCACACGTACGGAAGAGTCGATATTCTGATGCTTCATACCATTCGTCGGAATAGCGAAAATGTTAACGATTTGATATTTGAAGGGGTCTTAATTATCAAATCGTTATTTTTAGGGTGCTTAAATTTAGGGTTTGTGAGAAATTGCGGGGTGCGTGCATTAAAGTGAAAATCGGTAGCGTTTACGTTTGTTTCCTTATTTTTACCATTCGTCGGATTAGTTTGGAACACATATTGCAGAACCCGAAAAAAGCAGTACCTTTGCATTCGAGTTGATCAGAGAGTTGTTCTGAAACTCTCACAACTTATTGGTTATTAGTTTTAGTGTTATTAATTATGTGGTTAGTATGAGGCGTCCCCGCGTGAGCGGCGA
>JAFUQW010000003.1 GCA_017472115.1 Bacteroidales bacterium
TATGACAGGAAGATTGAAATGTCTTGCAAAAGCATAGTCGCGGCTGTCATGAGCAGGAACAGCCATGATTGCACCTGTTCCATAACCGGCAAGCACATATTCCGAAATCCACACAGGGACCTTGTCACCGGTAAGAGGATTGACAGCATATGAACCCGAGAAAACTCCGCTGACCTTCTTGGTTTCGGTCATTCTCTCACGCTCGGTCTTTTTCTTCGCCATGGCAAGATACTCTTCCACCGCAGCCTTCTGCTCAGAAGTCGTGAGTTTCTCAACCCACTCGCTTTCAGGAGCAAGCACCATGAACGTCACGCCGAATACCGTATCCGCACGTGTCGTGAATATTGTCATGTCATATTCCTCGCTTCCATTCGATACCTTGAACACCATCTCGGCACCCTGGCTCTTACCTATCCAGTTGCGCTGCATGTCCTTGAGAGAATCAGTCCAGTCGAGACCGTCAAGATCGTCCAGGAGCCTGCCTGCGTATGCTGACACCCTTAGCTGCCACTGGGTCATCTTCTTCTGCTCTACAGGATGGCCTCCACGAACGGAATAGCCTTCCTTGACCTCGTCATTGGCAAGCACCGTACCGAGGGCAGGACACCAGTTCACCGCAGTCTCACCCTGATATGCTATACGGTACTGCATCAGGACATCCGCCTTCTGCTTCTCGTCAAAGGCATTCCACTGCTCTGCAGTGAAAGGCTCGACATCTCCGCATGCCGCATCGACAGCAGCACTTCCTCCCTGAGCGAAAGCTGCCTCAAGTTCGGCGATCGGACGTGCCTTCTGCTGTACGTTGTCGTACCAGCTGGCAAACATCTGAAGGAATGCCCACTGTGTCCATTTGTAATATTCAGGATCACAGGTACGCACTTCACGCGACCAGTCATATGAAAAACCGATACGGTCCATCTGCTCGCGATAGCGGGCAATGTTCTTTTCGGTTGTCACTGCAGGATGCTGACCGGTCTGGATCGCATACTGCTCTGCAGGAAGTCCGAAGGCATCGTAGCCCATCGGATGAAGCACATTGAAGCCGCAGAGTCTCTTGTAACGGCTGTATATGTCACTTGCGATGTATCCGAGCGGATGGCCGACATGAAGTCCCGCTCCGGAAGGATACGGAAACATGTCGAGCACGTAATATTTAGGCTTCGAGCTGTCAATCTCCGCCCTGAATGTATGGTCGGCAGCCCAGAATGACTGCCACTTCCTTTCGATTTCCTTAAAATTATAGTCCATAGGTATCAGAGTAAAATCCTACAAATGTAATCAATATTTCTTTATTCCGAAGTTCGATCCGGAGCCTTTCTTTTCAAGTCTGAACTCGACAGGTATCGTGAGCGATGTCCTTACCTTCTCACCGTTGACTTTTCCTGGTTTCCATTTCGGAGATGCCGCCACTACTTTGAGCGCTTCCGCATCCAGTTCCGGTGATACACCCTTTACGACCTCGACATTTGATACCTTGCCGTCTTTCTCGATTATGAAACCGACCATGACACGTCCCTGAATACCCTGAGCCACGGCTTCCGAAGGATACTTGAGATACTGATACACCCATTTGTCAAGGAATTGCGACGGATCGGAACTGTTCAGAAAGACCGGACGACTGTCACAATCATAATATGACACGACCCCGTCATCCTTACTGTTCTTCGCGGATGGCTTCTCAGGGAAGAATGACAATTCCCTGTCAGTATTCGCAACAGCAATGGTAAAATTATATATATATTCCAATTCTCTCTCCATCATTCCATAATCCAGAATAGCCTCCGTGTCCCTGTCCGTATTATGTTCAGGATATCTTCCTGTAGTGAACATCACGGAAGGTATCTCCTTTGAATAGAAGGCTCTGTGATCGGAAGGATAAGGCTCAGCCGATATGATTTCCGGATGGACAGGCTGAAGCTCGGCGGCAAGCATGTTGACCATGTCGTTCATATCCGCATTTGAAGAGGTATAGGCATAGAATCCGTTATATCCGGTACCAAGCATGTCAAGATTGATCATCGCGTCTATCTTGTCTGCCTCGGCAAAGGAACGGTTCAGAAAATACCATGAACCTGCGAAAGACTCGTTAGAAGCACCGAAGGCGACAAAGATGACCGTACGGCGGAACAATATCGAATTGGTCTGCGACATACGCGCCAGCTCAAGCATAAGAGACAATCCGGAGGCATTTCCGTTGGCTCCTGAAAGAATCTTCTCCACCGGGGCTCCGTCTATGGTCATCGTGAAGGTGCCAAGATTGTCAAGTCTCGCTCCCACGACAATATATCTGTCACGAAGGTTCCTGTCATATCCCTGTACGTAACCTATGACATTGCGTGAAGTCAGAGTGTCCCCGTTTTCCTTCTTGATCCCGAAAAGTTCTCCCTGATCCGGAGAAAGCAGTTCGACGCCGTATTCCTTCAGCGCACCGGCCACATATTCCGCTGCAGCCCTCTCTCCATCCGACCCGGCCTTACGTCCTTCAAGATGTCTTGAAGTCATCTCGCGGACATGCCTCTTCAGAGCCATTACAGTCTCGCTGTCATACAGTTCCTGATACAAATCGCCCTTTCTGAACTGAGCCGGAACATCAATGGCAGTGACAACAGACAGAAAGAGCAATAAAGCATATTTCATCTTCATGAATCTATTCATTGGCAAGGATCCACACATCATCCGGGCAGAAAGCCTCCCCTTTTACCTTCTTCATTGCCTGCCATGCCTGTTGAGGTGTGTCAACTGGACAAAGGCCTACAGCTATCAGACCGTTGCGGAAACTTATCAGCGATGGAGAATAGCCCTTTTCAGATGCAGCATTAAGAAGTCGTTCCGCATTGGAACGCTGTCTGAATGCTCCTATCACCACACAATATTTAGCTTCAAGCTTAGTGGTGAACAATCCGCCGAGAGTTGCCGGATTCAACAGAGTCCCCTGCTGCTGGCGGATAAGCTTCATCGCTTCGATGGAATCCTCTACAGCCTGCTTTTCCTTCTGCAGTTCCACAAGACTCGCCTGAAGTCTCGCTTCTTCTATTCTGAGCTTCTCCACTCTCATGGCTTCAAGTTCTTCACTTGTAGGACGACCAGCCATCTTGCGGAAAAAGTCACAGCCAGTGAGAGTGAACATGGCCGCTACGGCAAGAAAAATGATATACTTCCTCATAATGTGTAAATTAGCATAACGTGCAAATTTAACCATTTAATGGACTGAGACAAAATAAAATTGATATATTTGTAGTGCAAAGCATCATTGTAACGGATATTCAACATTGAAAAGAGACTGCAGACCCATACTGATTTCATTGACAGCTGCCATAATCATGCTTACAGGCAGCATGAATACCGTTGCCCAGGAGCTGCGGTTGCCGCAAAGATGGGACATATCCGGGGCCATCAGACCCCTCTACGGGACTGACACGCTTACGATATGCATACTCGGAGACATAATGATGCATACCGCACAGATCAGCGACGCCATGCAGCCTGACAGCACTTACAGGTTCAGATGCTTTGACATCATCAAAGACAAGATCGCATCTTCCGACATAGCCATAGCAAACATGGAATTCACCTTGGCCGGAAAGCCTTATTCAGGTTACCCTGCTTTTTCGGCACCCGAAAGTTTCGCCACATATCTCGCAGACTGCGGTTTCGACATATTTCTGACAGCCAACAACCATATCCTTGACAAAGGAAGCAGAGGAGCGGAAAGAACAGCGGAGATTTACGGTTCTCTCGAAAAAAGCCATGGCATAAGATATACCGGGATGTCAATGAACGAAGAGGACGACATATTACGCAATCCTCTGATCATCAGAAGAAAAGGCTACAGCATAGCCTTTCTCAACATGACTTATGGCACAAACCTGGGAAAAACAGCTGAACGCCCTCGGATCAACACCATCGCTTCCGTCAGGAAGGACATGGAAAGAGCCGGCAGAGCATTTCCAGGGTATGCGGAACTGCTTATAGCATTTCCGCATTGGGGTACGGAATATCAGTTGAGACATTCCGAAGCACAGGAGAACACAGCCCTATGGTTAGCCGATAACGGAGCCGACCTGATTGTTGGAGCTCATCCCCATGTAGTCCAGGACTTCCAGTACATCGGAAGCAGCAAGGTCCCCACGGCATACTCTTTAGGAAACGCAGTATCGAACATGAGTGCCCCCAACACGCAGATAGAGCTTATGGCACACATCCGTATCATCAGAGATGCCTCAGGCAAGGCCACCATACTTCAGCCTGAATTCACATACCTGTGGTGTTCCAGACCGGGAGGTTACACAGACACTTACATGGTATTGCCTGTCAGGGAATTCATTGGCAGCAGGGAAAGCTGGACAGGGAAATGGGAATATGACAAGATGATCGGAACTTATTATGACGTCATGTCGGAAACAGGAATAAAAGACAACATATATAATGAATAACAGAAGGACCATCACACTCGAAGCCATAGATCCGCTGGAAATCTATGGCGCAGCCAACAAGAATCTTGAGGCGTTATGCAGCTATTTTCCGGAATTGAAAGTGATAGCACGCGGAAACGACATAATTCTTGAAGGCAAGGAAAAGGATCAGGAAGAATTCGAAAAGAAGCTGCACATGCTGATAGCGCGCCGGCAGCATAAAATGAACATCACCCCCTACGATGTAGAAGACCTGTTTGACGGGGAATGCAATCCCGAAAGATTCAGGCTTACAGGCCAGTCGGTCATCGTGCATGGCAACGACGGCAAACCGATCAAGGCAAGAAACAGCAGACAGGAAGAAATGGTGAAGGCATATTTTGAAAACGACCTTATCTTTGCCATCGGGCCTGCCGGAACAGGAAAGACATATATAGCGATCGCCTTGGCTGTCAGAGCGCTGAAGAACAGGGAAGTCAAAAGAATCATACTGACCAGGCCTGCCGTGGAAGCGGGAGAAAGACTCGGTTTCCTGCCGGGAGACCTGAAGGATAAGTTAGACCCTTACCTCCAGCCCCTGTATGACGCCTTAGGGGACATGATTCCTGCAAAGAAGCTTCAGGAATTCATGGCGGAAGGCACTATTCAGATAGCTCCTCTGGCATATATGAGAGGCCGCACGTTGGACAGGGCATGCGTAATTCTCGACGAAGCTCAGAACACGAATCTCGGGCAGCTGAAAATGTTTCTGACAAGAATGGGATGTGATGCCAAATTCATTGTCACGGGAGACGCAAGTCAGATCGACCTGCCGAACAAAAGGGATTCGGGACTCATACGCGGAATGAATCTCACAAAAGACATTAAAGGTATAAGTTCAATAATCTTCAAGAATGAGGACATCGTCAGACATCCTTTAGTCGCAAAGATCGTAAAGGCATTCGACAAAGCCGAAGAAAAACAGAAAGAGCAGGCCTGAAAAGCCTGCTCTTTCAACATATATGACCTTACGGGAGTTTAGCTTGGCTGACCGGTCTTCACAACCTGGTCATACTTCTTGTAACCTTCCTCATACTCAGCACCCTTCGTAATGAAACGATAGTAGATGTTCTTGAGATACTCGGCGATGCTTACTCTGAGACCATTGTCCTTTGAAACATTGTATGCCTTCTCGAATGGAGCGACAGCGTTGAGAAGTGCTGACTCGAACTGCTCTACGATAGCCATGTACTTCCTGTCATCCATTTCGTTGGCAGCCTTCTCCTGAAGCTCGATGGCGATGTTGTAGTACATCACACCCTTGCCGATATGACCGAATTCATATTCTGCATTGATGCCTTCGCATGCATCGTAAGCGGCAACTGCCTTTGCAAGAAGGTCTGCAGCCTTTGCTTCGTCCTTCTCAGCAGCGCGGAGCTCATTGTAGATGTTACCCTCCACATAGTAGAGCGATGCATTGTTAGGCTCGTTCTTCTTAGCTTCTGCTATAAGTTCGAAAAGTCTGTCAGTATTCTCTCCGCTCTCAAGATAATAATTGATAAGACCGATGAGGATGCTCTGGCTCTGAGGGAAAGCAGTGAAGCCCTTCTCGAGCATAGCTACAGAAGCAGCCTTGTCACCGAGCTTTCCATATACGTCAGCAAGCTTTGCAAATACTTCACCACCTTCGTAGTAGTAGCCTACCTCGATGCACTGCTCGAAATACTTCTTTGCAGACTCCCAGTCCTGACCGGCCCATGCAACGAAACCTGCATTGTAAAGAGCAGTTGTGTCAACTCTTGAGAGAGGAGCGGTAGCAGCTGCCTCAGCCGCCTTTGCAAAATACTCGCTTGCCTTTGCATTGTCACCGAGAGTATAGTTGTTCATACCTTCCTCAAGGTATTTCTTAGAGATATTGTCAATACCTGCAGTGATATCCTTCAGTTTAGACTGCTTGACGTCAACCACATATGCCTGCTTGTAAGCATCGATAGCCTTTGCAAGTGCATCCTCATAGACAGGCTGAGTGATCACGATCATCACAAGCTGTCCTGCAGGAGTGAAATAATAGTCTCTTGTCTGATAAGACTCCTTGAGAAGAGCCTCGCCACCGAGAACCACCTCTTCAACAGAAAGCGGCTTCTCGTTACCCATGATGAGCTGGAGCTCCTGCTTGTTGGCTCCGAGCCATGCAGCACCTGCCGGTGCGTTGTAAGCATTGACATATGCTTCTGCAAGTTTCAACCATGTAGCCACCTTAGTAGCCTTCTTAGGATTCTGAGCTGCAGCCTCAGCGCTCTCTACCGCCTTCTTTGCGTCAGCAAGAGACTTGGTCTGTGCATCAGCCACCTGAACTGCAAGCAGAACTGCCAATGCGAGAATGATTTTTTTCATGATTTGAAATATTAAGGTTAATTATTCATTTATCTGTTCGTCTTCGCCTTTGCTTACAGCAGAGACTGCGGCAATAGAGTCGCCCTCCTTGATATTGATGAGACGCACACCCTGAGTTGCTCGTCCTGCCACCCTGATGTCTGAAACAGCCATCCTGATGGTGAGTCCCGAACGGTTGATGATCATGAGGTCATTTTCATCAGTCACATTCTTCATGGCTACCAGAACACCTGTCTTGTCTGTAATGTTCAGCGTCTTGACTCCCTTTCCGCCGCGGTTTGTCCTGCGGTATTCGTCAAAGTCCGAACGTTTTCCGTATCCATGTTCGCTGACAACGAGAATGCTGTGTGCAGCAGCATCCTCCGCGGTAGGATCATAGGTTATCATTCCTACGACCTCATCATCTTCATCAATATTTATGCCACGGACTCCGGAAGCGGTTCTGCCGAGCGCTCTGGCATCATTCTCGTCGAAGCGGCAGCAACGTCCGTTACGTCCCGCGAGAAGGATCTCGCTGTGTCCGTTGGTCATCACAGCCTCGAGAAGTTCGTCTCCATCACGGACGGTTATCGCAATGACTCCGTTTGCACGCG
Organism: Bacteroidales bacterium; assembly: GCA_017472115.1. The sequence continues at coordinate 7,379 of JAFUQW010000003.1, forward strand.
GCCTTGAATACGCCTCGAGCGAAGTCTTCTTGATGATACCCCTCTTGGTTCCGAGGACGATATAATTGTTGTTGATGTAGTCCTCATCCTTGAGATTCTTCACATTGAGATATGCCTTCACCTTGTCGTCAGGATCGATGTTGATCACATTCTGGATCGCACGTCCCTTCGATGCGCGTGAACCCTCAGGAATCTCATATACCTTGAGCCAGTAGCACTTTCCGTTCTGAGTGAAGAGAAGGAGTGTGCTGTGCATGTTGGCCACATAGATGTGCTCGATGAAGTCCTCGTCACGTGTGGCACTTCCCTTCATTCCGACACCGCCTCTGTTCTGCGTGCGGTACTCGGTAAGAGATGTCCTCTTGATATATCCGAGATGCGAGATGGTGATAACGACATCCTCATCCGCGTAGAAGTCCTCAGGATTGAATTCGTCTGACGACATCGCGATCTCGGTACGTCTTGCGTCACCGTACTTCTCCTTCATCTCCATAGTCTCATCCTTGATGATCTGCATCTGCATGCTTTCGTTTGCAAGCACATCCTCGCAGTAACGGATGAACTTCATGAGTTCGTCAAACTCGCTCTGAAGCTTTTCCCTCTCGAGTCCCGTGAGCTGACGGAGACGCATCTCGACGATTGCGGTAGCCTGTGCATCGGAGAATCCGAAGGTAGCCATGAGCTCGTTCTTCGCATCCTCGACATTCTTTGAAGAACGTATGATGTTGATGATCTGATCGATCACATCAAGAGCCTTGAGAAGTCCTTCGAGGATATGAGCCCTCTTCTGAGCCTTTTCAAGATCGAACTTCGTCCTTCTCACGACAACCTCATGTCTGTGCTTCACGAAATACTTGATAAGCTGCTTGAGGTTGAGCGTACGCGGGCGTCCGTTCACGAGCGCCACATTGTTTACCGAGAAGCTTGACTGAAGCGGAGAATATTTGTAGAGCATGTTGAGCACCACATTGGCATTCGCGTCCTTCTTAAGCCGGATCACTATGCGCACGCCCTTCATTGTCGTCTCGTCGTTGATGTAAGCGATTCCGTCAACCTTCTTCGTCTCGACAAGCTCAGCGATCTTCTCGATCATCTCACGCTTATTGACCATGTAAGGGATTTCCGTAACAACGATCGTCTCACGACCGGAATCACTAACTTCGATGTCTGTCTTGGAACGGATGACGATACGGCCACGGCCGGTCTCGAATGCATCCTTGATGCCCTGACGTCCCTGGATGATACCTCCTGTAGGGAAATCCGGTCCCTTGACATACTGCATCAGTTCCTCTATGGTGATTTCAGGATTGTCTATGTATGCGCAGATGGCGTCGCAGCACTCTGTAAGGTTGTGCGGAGCCATGTTGGTAGCCATGCCGACAGCGATTCCGGAAGAACCGTTCAGAAGAAGAAGCGGGAGCTTGGTCGGGAGCACAGTAGGCTCCTGAAGGGAATCGTCGAAGTTGTTCTGGAAATCCACAGTATCCTTGTCAAGGTCAGCAAGCACCTCTGCAGAAAGCTTGGCAAGCTTGGCCTCGGTATAACGCATTGCAGCAACAGGGTCGCCGTCCATCGAACCGAAGTTACCCTGTCCGAACACAAGCGGATACCTGAGACTCCAGTCCTGGGCCATTCTGGCCATCGCGTCATATACGCTTAAATCACCGTGCGGGTGGAACTTACCGAGCACCTCACCGACGATACGCGCAGACTTCTTTGTCTGGCTTGAATATGTAAGACCGAGTCCTTCCATTCCGAACAGCACTCTCCTATGAACCGGCTTGAAGCCGTCCCTCACATCAGGAAGTGCACGGGACACGATCACAGACATGGAGTAGTCTATATACGCACTCCTCATCTGCTGGTCTATGTTCACCTGCTCGATCCTACCTGTCTTTACCTCATTTTCCATATATATGAATTACTTTTATACTTATTTGTACAACCCCGCAAAGTTACGAAAATTTTAGTAATTTTGTGCAATCAAAACAGATTTTGTTTAACAAGACATATAAGGACATTTTATGGAAATCAGCATATCTGACGAACTCAACTCGATAGTCAACTACGCCCGGGAAGAAGCGATGAGGACAGGAAGTTACGGCATCGCTCCTGACCATCTGTTTCTCGGCATACTCCGCCATAGGGAGAACAGCGCTGCCGACACCCTGAAAGGGCTCGGCATCGACGTCGAGGAAATGAAGCAGTTCATCGACAGCCACATATTTACCAACGAGCATATCCCATACTCGGAAATAGATAACGTGCGATTCTCTCGCGGTGCTCAGAACGTGCTGAGCTTCACCATACTGGAAGCCACCAAAGTAAACTGCGCACAGGCTGACACACCGCATCTTCTGCTTGCGCTGTGCCGGGCCGGAGGCTCTTACGGAAGCACGTATCTGAGGGATCTCGGGGTTGACTACGGCACGGTATTCCGCTACATGGACAGGAATTCGATGTTCGAGAAGGCTGCAGGAAAAGAAGGAGAGCATCACGAAGAAGAGCCACCTCAGATCCATATCAGGGCCATCGTGAACGAAGAGCAGCAGGAGGAATCTCCGAAACAGTCCCCCATCGAGGAATTCGGCTATGATATCACCAAAGCGGCTGCCGACGGAAAATTAGACCCTCTCGTCGGACGTGAGGATGAAATCATGAGGGTGATACAGATTCTCGGACGCAGACGCAAGAACAATCCGATGCTGGTGGGCGATCCGGGAGTCGGAAAATCTGCAATTGTCGAAGGTATCGCTCTGAAGATCGTCGCAGGAGACGTTCCTCCCATTCTGAGCGGCAAAAGGCTGATTTCATTAGACTTGGGAGCTGTTGTGGCCGGAACCAAATATAGGGGTGACTTCGAAAAGAGACTGAAGTCCATCATCAATGAAGTGGCGGCAGATCCTGATGTGATTCTCTTCATAGACGAGTTTCACACAATCGTAGGTGCCGGAGGAGCCTCAGGCAGCCTGGATGCGGCGAACATGCTGAAACCTGCGCTTGCACGCGGTGACATCCAGTGCATCGGAGCGACCACAATGGACGAGTTCAGGAAGATCGTGGAGAAGGACGGTGCCTTGGACAGACGCTTCCAGAAGATCGTGGTCGAACACACAGACATTCCGCACACTGTCTCGATCCTCAGGAAACTGAAGGACAATTACGAGAAGCATCATAATGTCGAATATTCCGATGATGCCATAGAAGCATGCGTAAGGATGTCGGAGAGATATATTACCGACAGATGTCTGCCGGACAAGGCGATAGATGCAATGGATGAAGCCGGATCGATGGTCCGTCTGAAGAACCCTCGCAGGACAGGTACGGTAACGGCAGAGGATGTTGCATCAGTGATTTCTAAAATGACAGGCATACCGTCAGGGAAAGTGGCGGAGAACGAGGGCACAAGGCTTCTCAAGATGAAGGAGAAGCTACAGGCAAGGATCATAGGCCAGGATGAAGCCATCGACAAGGTCGTGCGGGCGATCCGTCGCAACAGGGCCGGCATCAAGGACCCGGCGAAACCTATAGGAACATTCCTGTTCTTCGGTCCTACGGGAGTCGGAAAGACCCAGCTTGCCAAGTCACTCGCAGAATATCTGTTCGACTCAGAGGATAACATGATCAGACTTGACATGAGCGAATACATGGAGAAATTCAATGTATCACGTCTGATCGGAGCCCCTCCGGGATATGTGGGATTCGAAGAAGGAGGTCAGCTCAGCGAAAGGGTGCGCCGCAAGCCATATTGCGTGGTGCTTCTGGATGAAATCGAAAAGGCTCATCCCGACGTTTTCAACCTGCTGCTTCAGGTCATGGACGAAGGCAGGCTTACAGACAGCAACGGAAGGACAGTAAGCTTCCGCAATACTATCGTGATAATGACTTCTAACGTCGGCAGCAGAGAACTTGACGAATATGGAAACGGAGTAGGATTCAACACTGCCGGAAAGAACATCCAGGGCAACAGGAAGAATGTGCTTTCCAAAGCAATCAGGAAGGCATTCCCGCCGGAATTCATCAACAGAGTCGATGAACAGGTGTTCTTCAGTCCGCTGACAAGGGACAATATCGAGAAGATCATCGATATAGAACTCAAAGGTCTCAGGCATCGTGTGCGCGAGGCCGGATTCGAACTTGTCGTTACCGCTGCAGCCAAGAGGTTCGTGGCGGAAGAAGGATATGATCCGAACTATGGGGCAAGACCTTTGAAAAGAGCCATTCAGAAATATATCGAAGATCCGGTTTCCGAGCAGATCATAGCCGAAAGGATGCTCAGGAAAGACGGCAAGGGCGGCAAGATCAGAGTTGGTCTAAGCAAGGCTGATATCCATGAGCTCGAGGTCCATTTCGTTGATAATGTCAAGAAGAGTCCTGTAGGAAGCCTCTGATGAAATCATTGAACTGATGTTTGCGATGTTGATGTCTGTAATCATGGCAATTGTTCTTTATTGTTTCTGAATGCAAAGGTATATGGACTTTGTGCCAGACTACAGCACATATGTTTTTTTTATTGAAAAATGACGAAACTTTTGATATTTGATCTTGACGGAACGCTTATAGACTCAAGGGAAGACATAGCTGTTGCATGTAACCACGCACTTCGCTCGTGCGGCTGTCCCGAGCGTTGCATCGATGAATACAACATGCTTGTCGGCAGAGGGATATACAATCTTTTCAGGTCCGCCTTGCCTGAGAATATGAGAAGCGAAGAGAATGTCATGAAAATGAAGGATTACTTTGTCCCATACTATGACAGACACATAGCAGACCGCACCAGGCCCTATTCCGGAATCATCGATATGCTCGAAAAGCTTTCCGCAGCAGGTGTGAAATTTGCAGTAGCTTCAAACAAATATCAGAGCGGTACCGAAACGCTTGTATCACGTTTTTTCGGAAAATTCGATTTCACCGCGATCTTCGGTCAGAGAGACGGATTCCCCATCAAGCCCGACCCGGCCATCGTGTCTGAAGCCATGGCCGCTCTGCCTGGCGTGACGAAAGATGATGTAGTGTATTGCGGTGACTCGGACGTCGATATGCAGACCGGGATTAACGCCGGAGTCCGCACCATAGGAGTGACATGGGGCTTCAGGAGCCGCGAGGAGCTCGGATCATACGGACCATGGCTGCTGGCAGACGATCCGTCACAGATAGTCGAGGCATTGATTGACAACAATTGATTTACAGTATATGGGAACAGAAGAAAGATATGTTGACAAACTGGCGAAATACATCCTGTTAGCGACAGGAACAGCCATTGTTGTCGGAATCTGCTGGTATTTCCGCAGTGTGCTTATATATATATTGGCGGCAGTCGTGGTGTCACTGATCGGTAAGCCTATGATGAAGCAGCTCCAGAAGATCAGGATCAAAGGACGTCGGGCTCCCGACTGGTTCCTGGCCGCATTCACCCTGCTGACCCTGATAATACTCTTCATGGCCGTCATAACCATGATCGTGCCTATAGTCAGCGGAATAGTAAAAGGGATTTCACTTGCCAGCATCGAAGAGTCCGCAAGGCACATAGCGAAACCGCTGTCTGATTTCAATGAATTCCTCAGACAAAGCTTCCCGAAGCTCGGTGATGGGTTCAGGATCGAAATCGCTGCAGTACAGGAACTCCAGAAGATGTTCGATCCGTCAGCATTTTCATCATTCTTAGGCTCTGCCGCTTCTGCACTGACAAGTTTCGGAGTAGGTCTCTTCTCCGTAGTGTTCATAAGTTTCTTCTTCATCAAGGATGACGACCTGTTCACGAACATCGTAGTCGCTCTGGTCCCTGACAAGCATGAGAAAGAGACAGCCAAGGCGATTTCGGACATCGGCTATCTGCTTTCGAGATATTTCAGCGGCGTGATGATTGAAGTATTCGGAGTGGCACTGATAAACTTCCTCGGTCTGCTTCTGATAGCGAGACTCGGTTTCAATGCTGCAATCGGCATTGCCTTCCTTACCGGCATCCTCAATGTCATCCCATATGTCGGCCCGCTGCTTGGAGGGGTTATCGGCACCATCCTCGGACTTGTATTGAAATACAGCAGTGCCGTACCAATCGGTCTCGATGTGAACTTCTGGGTTTTCACAATCATATTGATAGCCATATTCTGCTTCACACAGCTGATAGACAACTTCCTCTACCAGCCTCTCATATATTCGACAAGCATCAAGGCAAAGCCTCTCGAAATCTTCATCGTGCTGCTTATAGCCGGCCACATTGCCGGGCCTCTTGCCATGATAATCGCTATCCCATGCTATACCGTTGTCCGCGTCATTGCATTCCGCTTCTTCAGACAGGTCAAGGCGATACGCAGACTCATACCTTCAGAAAAACTTATTACAGACAACAATGACTAAGACATTAATCCTGACCATCATGCTCACCGCATTCACAGCCGGAAACATTGCTGACGCAGAGACAACCAATACCGTGATGCCCGCGGCCTCGGAGGCAGAATCAAAGATAACGATGATTCCTGACGGGACATATATGTACGCCAGGAGAGATACTTGCGATCTGTTTCTTGACGTATATGATCCGGCACCCGGAAGTCCCGTCACATTCGAAGGCCGTACCAAGCCGGCCATAATCTTCATGTTCGGAGGAGGATTCATTCAGGGAACAAGAGATGACGAGAGCTACCACAAATGGTTCAAGCAACTGACAGACAACGGCTACAGAGTAATTTCAATCGACTACAGACTTGGCCTTAAGGGATCCACAAAAGTCGGAGTGGCACAGGTCAACGTACTTGACGCTGCCATCCATATGGCTGTGGAAGACCTTTTCAGCGCCACTAACTTCATAATCGACAACGCTGAACAGATCGGGGTCGATCCATCATCCCTGATCATCAGCGGTTCTTCGGCAGGAGCCATCTCCGTGATGCAGGCGGAATATGAAATCGCGAACAAGACCTCATGGGCATCGGTCCTTCCGGAAGGATTCAACTATGCCGGAGTGATGTCGTTCTCGGGAGCGATCCTGTCACGCGAAGGAAAGGTTGACTTCGATAGCGAGACATGCCCGATACTCATGCTGCACGGGACTTCGGATGAACTCGTACCATACAAGCAGATAGCAGTCCTCCATTTAGGATTCTTCGGAGGCGGAAAGCTTATCGAGCGTTTCAAGAAATACGGGTTCAACTACAACATGTACCATTTCATCGGTTATGGTCACGAAATAGCGGGGTCTATGGACACGACTCTCGAACTGCAGATGAAATTCCTTGAAACCAACGTCATGCTCGGCAAGAAAAGGCTCGTCGAAGCATGGATCGACGATCCTGACGTATGGAAAGGTTTCGGTCCTCAGTCACGTAAGGAACTTTACAGGAAAGGAAACGAAGAATAAGAAACTGCCCTACTCCTCAGAATCAAGTACGGCTGACATATTCTCGGAATATTTGCGCCACTTGTCGATCAGTGCCTGCATGTCGTCAGGAAGCGGAGAATCAAAACGTACCATCTGCTTCGTACGCGGATGAACGAAGCCGAGAGTCTTGGCATGCAGAGCCTGACGAGGAAGAAGGGTGAAGCAATTCTCTATGAAACGACGGTATTTGGCGTAGATGGTTCCCTTACGTATCTCGGAACCGTCGTAACGTCCGTCATTGAACAGTGGATGTCCGATCCAGTTGAAATGGACACGTATCTGATGGGTACGGCCGGTTTCGAGACGGCATTCTACTACAGTCACATATCCGAAGCGCTCCAATACTCTGTAGTGAGTCACTGCATGCTTGCCATGATCCCCATCGGGAAACACCTTGAACCTCATGCGGTCATTAGGGTCTCTTCCGATGTTTCCTATGATAGTTCCTTCGTCATCTTTAAGGTTGCCCCAAACGATGGCTACATACCGGCGCTCTATGGAATGTACAAAGAACTGCTTTGCCAGATCAAGCTGAGCCTCGTCGTTCTTTGCCACCACAAGCAGTCCTGATGTATCCTTGTCTATCCTGTGCACGAGGACACCCATCCTCTCATCCTCGGCATCCGGTCCCTGAGATATTCCAAGATGATGGGCAAGAGCATTCACCAGAGTGCCGGAAAAATGACCGTGACCGGGATGAACAACCATTCCTGCCTCCTTGTTGAGTACGAGGACATCATCATCCTCATATACTATATTCAAAGGAATATCCTCAGGAAGTATCTCAAGTCCGCGGCGCTGATAAGGCATGACGAACTTGATCACATCACCGGGACGGATCACATAATTGGCCTTTACTATCTTGTCATTTACGCGTATATATTCAGCCTTGATGGCAAGCTGGATACGGTGACGAGAGGTATATTCCATATGAGTGGCCAGATATTTATCGACACGCATCGGTACCTGACCGGCTGAAATGTCAAAGCGGTAGTGCTCGAACATCTCCTGCTGTTCGTCTTCATATGCGACCTCGTCACCGGCCTGTGAAAGATCGAGCCCGGAAAGAGGAACTGATTCCTGATCTTCGCCCGGAATCATGTCAAAATCAAAGAATTGCCGACTCATCTTCAGGAAGTTCTGTCTTTCTTACCGGCACTCGGGCATGATCGGTAGTGAGATAAAGCACTACCTCTTCACCCATGCCTACGGCAACACTGTCCGAAGGCTCCGGCACCTGTCTGTAAACCACTGCATTGAGACTGTCGTCATAATCCTTGACAGTCGTATCGAACCTGAGGGACCTGACATTCAGAGAATGTTCCTGAACAGTCTCCACCGCCCTGTTGTTCTTGAGTCCATAGACATCAGGCACATAAGTCCTGTTGTCAAGATTGTTGAGGCCCACTACGAGATCGATTACCGATTCACTCTCTATCTGAGTTCCGGGCTCTATTTCCTTATTCTTGTAAAGCTGCCTGAGGACATTGTTTGTGGCCATGTCCTGCACATAGATCAGCTTTCCGAGCACGAGACCACGGGAAAGCAGCTCGGCCTTTGCCTGACGCATGGAATAACCGATGAGATTAGGCATCGTCAGTTTCTTGGCATTAACGGCATTTATTGTAAGCACAACGCGGCGACCGTCCTTGACTTTTGCTCCAGGAACAGGATTCTGCCTATATACAGCTCCCTTCTGCATTCTCTTCACGAACACGGAATCAGTCACCTCCACCCTCATGCCGGCTTCTGCCGCTGCAATCGAAGCTTCCTCGACACTCATATTGGTGAAATCCGGAACGATAAGTTCCTGATTATGCTTTGTCACCACATTGAGAAACACGATTGCACCGGCAATCAGCAGCACGACTATAATGAAGGCGAGCAGCAGATTGCGTACGATCCAGTTTCTGAAGAATCCCTTCTTTTCCGTATTTTCCGTCTTTTCCTTCTTTGCACTCATATGTCTAATTAACTTTGATCAATTCATAAGCCCGGTGTCCGAGACCAATCTTTTCTCCATGCTCGGCACCTGCTTCCCAGTTGGTATCCGGATGTACGAGACGGGACTTGTCCTCACCAAGGTGGTGATGATGATGACCGCAGCCGCACTCATGAGCATCCTTATCCGAAATCGCACTTCCGTACAGAACAGGAGCGGCCTTGACAAGATCTGCACATGCACAATCCAATGCTATAGGGTCAAAAGAAGCAGCGATGCCGAGGTCTGGAACGATGGCTGCATCATTATGGTTCCAGCAGTCACAGTTCGGCGATACATTCATGATGAAGCTGATATGGAATGAAGGCTTGTCCTTGACAACAGCCTGGGCATATTCTGCGATCTTGCAGTTAAGCACCTCGGATGTATCATAATCCTTGATGACGGCAGCAGACTTCTGGCACACCGCCACACACTGGCCGCATCCGACGCACTTGTCATAATCTATGACAGCCTTCCTGTCGATGACATGAACCGCATCATGACGGCAATATTTCTCACATATCCTGCATCCGATGCAGTTGTCCGTATCAATGCAAGGCTGGGATGACGAGTGAAGTTCAAGTTTGCCGCCTACGCATGCAGAACCCATTCCGAGATTCTTGAGGGTACCTCCGAATCCGCTCTGCTCATGACCCTTGAAATGTGTCATGGAAATGATGATGTCAGCATCGGCTATCGCAGCACCGATCTTCGGTGCCGGACAATATTCACCACCGCAAGGTATTTCCCTATAGTCGGTTCCCTTGAGTCCGTCGGCGATTATCACATCCGCATGCACACCGATCCTGTTGAAACCGTTCTCCATAGCTGCATCGAGATGATCTACGGCATTCGAACGTCCTCCGGTATAGAGGGTGTTGCTGTCAGTGAGGAAGGGCTTGCCGCCTAAAGACCGGATGACATCCACAACTCTTGCAGCATAGTTAGGACGTATATAAGCCATGTTGCCTGGCTCGCCGAAATGAATCTTTACGGCTGTGAACTTACCGTCGAAATCAATATCTGCGATGCCGGCCTTTCTGATAAGACGCTCAAGCTTGGTCAAGAGATCATTGCCAGGAACTGTCCTGAGATCCGTGTAAAATACTTTTGAAGTTTCCATGATCATTATATTATTGGCATTCCGCGGAAAATGACATTGAACAGTCCCTGTCCGAGCAATGCGATTCCTATTATCACTATTATGGCACCCGTTATCCTGCTGATCCATAGTATTGTCCTCATCTTGAATCTGCTGCGGAACCTGCTGAGCAGCCAGGACATGGTAAACCAGTAAGTCACAGATCCCAGGCTTACAGAAATTATTATGGGAGCCACACTCCAGTTCTGAGGTGCATCCTTAGCCAGGCCGAAGAAGGCGAAAAGGGTGAACATCACAAATATGGCCATCGGATTGGAAAGCCCCATAGCAACAGCCTGTCCGAAATCCTTCGGCGAGACAGAGGGTTCACCATCGACCTTCATCTTTCTGAAAGGATCGGAGAAAGCCATGGATACGCCTACTGCAGCCAGGACCACACCTCCGATGACTAAAATAAGCGTCCGATGGTCTTCGATGAATTTCTGAGCGAAAGCCAATGCGAAAATAGCGATGAACGCATACAAGGTATCAACAACACTGGCCCCCAATCCGGATACGAACCCGGCCTTGTGCCCTTTGCTCAATGATTTCTGAACCACGAGAATAGCAATCGGCCCGACTGGGGCTGATGCACATATCCCGACAAGGAAACCTTTGAGCATGTCAACTATCATGATGCTTTCATTAATCAATAAACATACAAAGGTAAGTAAAATTATTCATATCTTTGTCTGCTGTTTAGACGACTGAAACAATGAAAAAGGAAAACATATTGCTATGGGGCCTTGTACTGCTTTTCGCAGTCATGATGTCCATTCCGTTCATCATACCGCACACCGGATTCATTGCCCTTTTCGGAATCATACCTCTGCTATGCATGGAGAGGATAGCAGACATGCTCGGAAAGAAGAGAATATGGATTTACCATTACTCTGCGTTTGTGTTATGGAACACCTTCACGACATTCTGGGTCTGCAATGCCACCATCGGCGGAGGGATCTTTGCGATTCTGGCCAATTCTCTGCAGATGTCAACGATATTCGCCCTCTTCAGACTGAGCAAGAAGAAGTTCAGCGGTACACTGCCATACCTCTTCCTTGCATTGGGATGGATCGCATGGGAAAGATTCTATTTCGATGCAGAGATTTCATGGCCATGGCTTGTGCTCGGAAACTCGTTCGCACGCACCACATGGGCCATCCAATGGTATGAAATCACAGGAGCATTGGGAGGATCGCTATGGATATGGACATGCAATCTCGGGCTTTTCGGTATCATGACGGCTCTTTCCGACGGCAGATGGCACTCATGGAATCTCAAGGCGAAGTCTGCAGCCTTGACGGGATATGCCTGCGTACTTATCCTGCCGTTCATCGTTTCCGCATCAATCGGCAGCCGGTACAGGGATGCGATGACGGAAGGCGGCATGCTTCCGGTGCTGATAGTCCAGCCGAACATCGATCCGTACAATAAATTTGAAGCGATGTCCCAAGACCAGCAGAACGCGATACTTGAGGCTCAGATGAAGAAATCTCTTGAGAATCGCAAGGCAGACAGCACAAGCGCTCCCCTTCTGATAGTCGCTCCGGAAACCTTTACGGGAGGTGTAATATGCGGACAATATGACCGGAGCAGGACCTGGCGCAGATTCACATCATTCCTCAAGGACTATCCGGGAGTGAACATGCTGTTCGGAGCATCGACATATGACTATATATCTTCCGAAGAAGCCCCGTCTCACACAGCACGCAACGTAAGGGAAGGACTATGGGTGGAATCGCACAATTCCGCACTGATGATCGACGGGACATCCCGCACGGAAATATTCCATAAGAGCAAGCTTGTCGTGGCAGTGGAACAGACGCCTTATCCAGCGATATTCTGCAAGATAGACGATCTGCTCGGAGGAGTGATGGGACGATGCGTAGGACAAGATGAAATAAGCCTCCTGCACGTACGGGACGACATTCAAGGACAGAACATCCCGGTAGGATGTGCCATCTGCTATGAGTCGGTATATGGAGAGTATTATACGGATTACGTACTTAAGGGGGCACAAGCCATGACCATCATAACCAATGACGCATGGTGGGGTGACACCCCGGGATACAGACAGCATCTCAGCTATGCTTCATTGAGGGCCATAGAGACACGCCGTGCCATCGCGCGTTGTGCAAATACCGGAATTTCTGCAATCATAAGTCCTTCCGGAGAAATCCTGGAGCCGACTCCATGGTGGGAACCGGCCATGATAGAAGGCTGCATCCCACTCCGGAACGACATCACATTCTACGTGGCTCACGGAGATATCACAGGTCGTATCTGCAGCTTCATGTTCATGCTTCTTCTTTTGAGTCTGATTGTAAGGACGATCAGGAGATAACAGCATTTAATTTAGAATTTTTCCAAAATAAATTTGGATTTCAGAAAAGAATCATTAACTTTGCAATACAGAATCACACAAAACAATAACAATTAAAGGACATCATTATGGAAAAGAAATTCAGATGCATCGTTTGCGGTTACGTTCATGAAGGACCGACTCCTCCGGAAGAGTGCCCGGTCTGCATGGTGGGAGCAGAAAACTTCAAGGAAATCACCGAAGATGAAGAATAATAAAAAAATCGTCGCAAAACAATGTTTTGCGACGATTTCATTTATAGGATCCCGATTACTCAGCCTTTCCGTCTGAACCGAGTACGTTCACGATCTTGTGGATGTACTGCTTCTTCATGTTGTCACGAGCAGGACCGAGATATTTACGAGGGTCGAACTCTGCAGGCTTTGTTGCAAACACCTCGCGGATGGCAGCTGTCATTGCGAGACGTGAGTCTGAGTCGATGTTGATCTTGCAGACTGCTGACTCGGCTGCCTTGCGGAGCCATGGCTCAGGAATACCTATAGCAGCCTTAAGGGCACCGCCGTACTTGTTGATCGTAGCAACCTCCTCCTGTGGAACTGAAGAAGAACCATGAAGAACGATTGGGAAACCAGGAAGCTCCTTCTCTACACCCTCGAGAACGTCGAAAGCGAGCATAGGAGGAACGAGAAGACCTGTCTCAGGATCAACTGTGCACTGCTCAGGAGTGAACTTGTAGGCACCGTGCGAAGTTCCGATAGAAATTGCGAGAGAGTCGCAGCCGGTTCTTGTAACGAAGTCAACCACTTCCTCTGGCTTGGTATAAGTGTGGTGGTCTGAGCTTACCTCATCCTCAACACCTGCGAGAACTCCGAGCTCACCCTCAACTGTCACATCAAACTGGTGTGCATAGTCAACTACCTTCTTTGTAAGAGCGACATTCTCATCGTAAGGGAGGTGTGATCCGTCGATCATAACTGAAGAGAATCCCATGTCGATGCAGCTCTTGCAGGTCTCGTATGAATCACCGTGGTCGAGGTGAAGAACGATCTGAGGATTAGCCCAACCGAGTTCCTTTGCATACTCTACAGCACCCTCAGCCATGTAACGGAGAAGAGTCTGGTTAGCATACTGACGAGCACCCTTTGAAACCTGAAGGATAACAGGAGACTTGGTCTCTGCCGCTGCAGAGATGATAGCCTGAAGCTGCTCCATGTTGTTGAAGTTGAATGCTGGGATGGCATAGCCACCGTCGATAGCCTTAGCGAACATTTCCTTGGTGTTCACGAGGCCGAGTTCCTTGTAAGAAATCATAATCGTATAA
>JAFUQW010000004.1 GCA_017472115.1 Bacteroidales bacterium
TCACGTGTCCCGCCCTACTCAGGTGCCGGCCTTGTCATCTAAATCTTACCTGTACGGGATTATCACCCTCTGCGATTGAACTTTCCAGAACATTCCAGTTCAATTCAGATAATCTTATGACCGGTCCTACAACCCCGGTGATGCCGTAACAACACCGGTTTAGGCTCTTCCCCGTTCGATCGCCACTACTAAGGGAATCGATAATTTCTTTCTCTTCCTGGGGGTAATGAGATGTTTCAGTTCCCCCCGTTTGCCCCAATAAATTGGTGGCACATCTTCAATGTGCCGGGTTGCCCCATTCGGATATCACCGGATCAATACCTGTTTGCAGTTCCCCGGTGCTTTTCGCAGCTTACCACGTCCTTCGTCGCCTCCAGAAGCCTAGGCATCCGCCGTTCGCTCTTGTAACCTTCTCTCTGTATGATTTTCTCTTGAATCACAAGCCAAGTGCTGTCTTGCACTCGTCTTATTCACTCGTTGCCTTGAAATTGTAGTCCACACAACTCGACGACAGACTCTCTATCGTTGTTGTTACAGACTATTTTTTCTTCTTTTAACTTTACCTCGTTATCTTTTCTCAAACTTGTCAATGAACTTCCATCCGAGTCACCGTTGTTTCTCAAATGGGCTGCAAAGATACGGACTTTTTTTTATCCTCCAAATTTTTCTGCGATTTTTTTGCAATTTTTTTCACATTTATTTTTCAAACGATATCGAATCCGCTATATATCAAGCGGTTACCACTACCGCAGATTAGCAACGCGCTGAATTTCAGCGGATTACGCGACTTACGTGCTGTACTTTGGGGAGCACGAGGATGGCTTAACATATTGAGGGACAGCGATATACGGTAAGCTAAGCCTATTTTGTAGCTTTTTTCAGATATTATCCTTAATTTTGTGTTTTGCAATATGAAACCATAACTCTTATATATAATATATGGAAGAAAAGAAGACGCAATTGCCGGAGAATGCTCATAGGGAGCTGAAACCGGGTGAGGAATATCAGCCTCTGCTGTCCCCTCAGAAGAATTATCCGGAAGTCACCCCTTGGTCAGTGACGCTCGGAATCATTATGACTATCATATTTTCAGCGGCCGCCGCATATCTCGGCCTGAAGGTCGGTCAGGTGTTCGAAGCCGCAATACCTATAGCCATCATTGCAGTGGGACTGTCAGGAGCATTGGGAAGAAAGAATGCCCTGGGCGAAAATGTGATGATACAGTCCATCGGATCCTGCTCGGGTGCCATCGTGGCCGGCGCGATCTTCACTCTTCCGGCATTGTTCATCCTCCAGGACAAGTATCCTGAGCTTACCGTAAACTTTACAAAGGTATTCTTCTCGTCACTTCTCGGAGGTATCCTCGGTATCCTCTTCCTGATTCCGTTCAGGAAATATTTCGTGAAGGAACAGCACGGAAAATATCCTTTCCCTGAAGCTACAGCCACCACCCAGGTCCTCGTAAGCGGCGAAGGCGGAGGAAAGGGAGCCAAGACCCTCCTGCTCAGCGGACTCATCGGAGGACTCTACGACTTCATCGTATCGACATTCGGCCTCTGGGGCGAGACTCTCACGACCAAGATCCTTCCGTGGGGCGCCGCAATAGCCGACAAGGCCAAGGTGCTTCTGAAAGTCAACACCGGAGCTGCAGTCCTCGGTCTCGGATATATAGTAGGTCTCAAATATGCATTCATCATCTGCTGCGGAAGCTTCCTGGTATGGCTTGTGATCATCCCGCTGATGAACCTTATATGGGGAGGCCAGGTCATTGACCTTATGAACTCGGGCATTACCCAGACCATCGGTGATATGTCCGCAGACCAGATATTCAAGGAATATGCAAGGCACATCGGCATCGGAGGCATCGCCACAGCCGGCATCGTCGGCATCGTGAAGTCATTCGGCGTGATCAGATCGGCCGTGGGACTTGCCGCAAACGAGTTCAAGAGAAAGAAGACAGGAGCTGAGGCAGAGGTGATCAGGACCCAGAGAGACATCTCGATGAAGATCATCGTGATCGGTATCGCCATAACCCTCCTCGCAGTATTCGCATTCTTCCTCTTCGGAGTGGTTGACAACATCTGGCACGCAGTGGTCGGACTTCTCATAGTCGGAATCATCGCATTCCTCTTCACGACAGTTGCTGCCAATGCCATCGCCATCGTCGGATCAAACCCTGTCAGCGGTATGACCCTTATGACCCTCATCCTCGCATCACTCATTATGGTGGCTGTAGGTCTGAACGGTACTGCCGGTATGACTGCAGCCCTCATCATCGGAGGAGTGGTATGTACAGCACTGTCTGTTGCAGGAGCATTCATCACCGACCTGAAGATCGGTTACTGGATCGGATCGACCCCTAAGAAACAGGAAAGCTGGAAATTCCTCGGTACCCTCGTGGCAGCAGCTACAGTAGGCGGCGTGATGCTCGTGCTCAACAAGACATACGGATTCACCGGTGAGGGCGCCCTTGTAGCCCCTCAGGCTAATGCGATGGCTGCCGTGATCGAGCCTATGATGAACGGCGGAAGCGCTCCTTGGCTCCTCTACGGCATCGGAGCTGTAATAGCCCTCGCCCTCACATTCTTCAAGGTGCCGGCTCTGCCTTTCGCACTCGGAATGTTCATCCCTATAGACCTGAATATGCCTATGCTCATCGGTGGTGCGATCTCCTGGTTCGTAGGAAGCCGCAGCAAGGACAAGGAACTCAATGCAGAACGCACCGAAAAAGGCACGCTCATTGCTTCCGGTTTCATCGCCGGAGGAGCCCTTATGGGAGTGGTCAGCGCTATACTCAGATTCGCAAATGTGGATATGTATATGGAGCCTTCCCCTTGGACTGAGCCTATAGCGATCATCCCATACGCAGCTATCATTATATATATGATATATGCCGCTCTGAAGGTAAAGAAGTAATAAATTGAGCAAATGATGAACGGATTGACAAGCGCACTGATATTGACACTGATTGCAGGTTCTGCGACCGGCATAGGCGGTGCGCTTGTGCTCTTCAAGAAGAAGATCAGCAGCAATTTCCTGGCAGGAGCATTGGGACTCAGCGCCGGGGTGATGATATTCATTTCCCTCGCCGAACTGCTTCCTGAGGCTCAGGCTATGATTGCCGACACCGGAATGCAGCACGGAGAGGCCTTCGTGCTCATCGCCTTCTTCGTCGGAATGGGCATAATAACCCTGATAGACTTCGCCATACCGGAGTATGAGAATCCTCACGAAGCATCAGGACTGTCGCTTGACGCAAGGACGGCCGCTGTCGGAGTCCTGGAACAGACCGGAAACGAAAAGGCCCTGCACAGGCTCGGGCTTATGTCGGCACTGGCCATCGCCATCCACAATTTCCCGGAAGGCATAGCCACATTCATCGGAGCGCTCAACGATCCGGAAATGGGAGCCGGCATCAGCTTCGCCATCGCCATCCACAACATCCCTGAGGGAATTGCCGTGGCCATACCTATATATTATGCGACAAAGAGCAAGGGCAAGGCACTGCTTTACGCGACCCTGTCCGGCCTGAGCGAACCGATAGGAGCACTCCTGTGCTGGGGTATTGCCGCCATTTTCGGAGTGGAGCTGACAGGTGGCGGCCCGGCTTTCCCGCTGGTTCTTGCAGCAGTCGCCGGCATTATGATATATATATCCCTCGACGAACTTCTTCCCACTGCAGAAAAATATGGCAAACACCATATCGCCATTGCCGGCGTTATCGGCGGTATGGCCATTATGGGCGCAAGTTTATTAATAATGTAATATGGAAAATATTTTAGACAGATTTCTCAGATATGTGGCTGTGGATACGCAGTCAGATCCTGAATCCACCTCGCAGCCAAGTGCAGCCAAGGAACTCAACCTTCTGAAGATGCTCCGTGACGAGCTGGAAGCAATGGGAGTGGAAGCCACTCTCGACGAATATGGCTATGTTATGGCCAGCATACCTTCCAACTGCGGCAAAGATATTCCGGCAGTGGGATTCATTGCGCACGTGGATACTGCCCCCGATGCATCCGGAGCAGACATCAAGCCACAGATCATCGAAAACTATGACGGAGGCGAGATTCCTCTCAAAGGCGTACCCGGACTCAGTCTCAAGCCAGCTGAATTCCCTGAGCTTGGGCTTTACAAAGGCCAGACAATAATCACCACAGACGGAACGACTCTTCTGGGAGCTGATGACAAGGCCGGCATCGCCGAGATTATGAATGCCGTACAATATATAATGGAGAACCCGCAGTTCAAGCACGGCGACATCAAGATCGGATTCACTCCTGATGAAGAGATCGGCCGCGGAGTCGTGAAGTTCGACGTACAGAAATTCGGAGCGAAATATGCCTATACCCTCGACGGAGGCCGGATCGGTGAGCTCGAATATGAAAACTTCAATGCCGCAGGCGCGACCATCCGCATCCAGGGCCGTAACGTGCACCCGGGCACAGCAAAAGGCAAGATGAAGAACGCCATCCTCATCGGTATGGAACTCAACAGCCTCCTTCCGGTAGATCAGCGTCCGGAATACACTGAGGGATATGAGGGATTCTTCCACCTGATCAGCTTCAAAGGCGAAGTGGAGACAGCCACCTTCTCATACATCATCCGCGACCACGATATGGCTCTCTACGAGCAGAAGAAAGCCTATATGCAGAAATGTGTGGATTTCATAAATGCCAAATACGGCGAAGGAACGGCACTTCTGGATATGAAACACCAGTACTACAATATGCGCAAGGAAGTGGAGCCACACTATCACATCGTAGAAAAGGCCAAGAAAGCTATGGAGATGGAAGGCATCGTTCCACGGATTCAGCCTATCCGCGGAGGTACAGACGGAGCGAACCTCTCGTTTATGGGACTCCCTTGCCCTAACATCTTCGCAGGCGGACATAATTTCCACGGCAAGATGGAATATGTTCCTCTCGAAAGTATGGAGAAAGCCAGCAAGGTCATCCTGAACATCATTTCGCTCTTCGTAGAAGAGTAGGCAGCCCAACCCGGCATAAACAGATCAAAAGCACAGGAATCTTGATCCCTGTGCTTTTGATTTATTTATAAGGCAGTATATCATCCGGAAAGATATACAGTTCCCAGAACTGCCAGCCCTCTGACTCCGTCACGGTCCATTGGGACTCATCATAGATCAGGTCATTGATATTGACACCTTCTTTCGAATCAATCGGATAGAATAAAGTCACATCTCCGATCTTCTCCCTGAGATCCGGCAATGAAGCATATCCATCTTTGGTATTGAAATGTACAATATCTTTTGACTGACTCCTGAACAGGATATACTCAAACCTGTTATGTTCTTCCTCCATCCCGTTCCAATGGAATGCGAGATCGGACTAAACTTCCGGCGTAGCAGTGTCCGCACAAGATGTCACCAAAAGCAGGCAGGCCAGAAAAAGCGTAATATTCTTCATAAGACATTAGTGTCCGGTAAAAAATCATAAAAATTCTTTGAAAATATTGAAAGTTAGGTAGTTATAGAGGTTTTTAGAGTCAACCGATTTGAATTTATCTTTGCCAGACTAACGTAGAATGGCATATGCATAAAGGAAAATACGTGTTCTCTCAGCTTTTAGACTTCCTCGATCTCAACTATTTCAACTATATCGCAAGGAAATACGGTGGTGACAAATATGTCAAGCAATTCATCTGCTATAACCAACTTTGCGTATTGATGTTCGGTCAGCTTTCCAACCGTGAAAGTCTTCGTTATGTTGTCCTGGCAACCCAGGCTCACGCATCCAAAGCCTATCACCTTGGATTTGGTAAGCACGCTGCCAAGAGTACTCTTGCGGATGCCAACACCAAGCGCGATTATCGCATATTAGAGGAGTTTGCCTATAAGGTCATCGCAGAAGCTCAAGGATGTAGGATCATTGACATCTTCAAGCTGGATGGAAACGTCTATACCTTTGATTCTACGACAGTTGACTTATGTCTGAACACCTTTGAATGGGCTCTGTTCAGAAAGAAGAAAGGTGGTATCAAGATGCATACGTTGTATGATCTGGAAACACAGATTCCAACATTCTTTCACATAACGCCAGCACGAGTCCACGATACAAAAGCAATGGATGTCATTCCGTATGAAGAGAACTCGTTCTACATCTTCGACAGAGGTTACTACGACTTAAAACCGATGAAGTGGAAGCGTCGTTTTCCTCCTGAATCAGGTATCCTGTCAGACGCAGTCGGCTATATGGCCGGTCAACTGACGATGGAGAAGTACCCTGACAAGATCCGTAGAGTCATCTACTTGGATAAAGATAGCAAGAAGAAGTTCATATTCTTTACCAATGCCCTGACTATCAATCTGGTAATGGTTGCGGAACTCTATCACAACAGGTGACAGATCGAGCTTTTCTTCAAGTGGATCAAGCAACATCTTAAGATAAAAAAGTTCTGGGGTACGTCCGAAAATGCAGTCCGCATTCATATCTACTCTGCGATCACAGCCTACTGTATGATGGCCATTGTGCAGAAAAAGATGAACATTGAGCGCTCTATCTACGAGATGTTGCAGATTGTAAGTATCTCATTAACAGATACTACTGACCTTAAGGACCTCTTTGCAAAACCTAACTACAATATTGTCAATGAACTTGATGGTTCTACCGAACCAAGTTTGTTTTAATTGTTAAACTTTATAGTAATCGTCCGGAACTTTTACCGGACAGCAATGATAATTACTATATTTATCCTCATACAAGGAGATAACAACACTCAATTGGGAGAGCCGCTGTTTTCTCATAATTATATAAAAATCCAGCCACCCGCGAGGGCCGCATCACCTGCGGCTTTCCCTTTTATAAGTATTGTAGCAGTATCCTATCCGACAGTCCTATAAAAAGACATTCCGCCAGAACAGCTTGGGCTGCCGGCGGAACAGAAGTATGGATCTGGCCTGAAGACACGTCAGATGCAAAGGAGAATGCACCTAAAGAGTAAAGATGTTGGCAATATCATTTCCGGGAAGCAGCTTTCCTGGCGGCCTTGGCAGCCTTCTTTGCTTTCTGCTTTTCGTATTGCCTCTTATATCGCTCGAGGGTCTCGTCATCCTTTTTAGCTTCCTTGGCCGCTTTTTCAAGGGCTTTGCGTTTGCGCTTGCGTTCTTTTTCCTTACGTTTTTCTTCCTTGGCGGCGGCTTTCTCGGCATCACGCTTGTCTAGTTCAGCCCAACGCGCTTCCTTAGCTTCCTGCTTTGCCTTGCGCTTTGCTTCAAGTGCAGCCTTCTTCTCGGCTTTCAGGCGCTCCTTTTCAGCCTTGGCTTCTGCCTTGCGACGTTCCTCGTCCGCTTTAGCCTGGGCAGCAAGCTCTTCCGGAGTCAGTTCTTTCAATGAAGTGCTGTCGGCAACAGCCGGAGCATCCGGCAATGCAAGACTATCTGACGATGCGATGCTGTCTGAAACGGCGAGAGAATCAGCGAGGGCAAGACTGTCAATCGAAACTGCCAACGAATCGGCAATGCCCAGACTGTCTGCCAATGCAAGACTGTCTGCCAGTGCAAGGCTGTCTGCCACAGCAAGCGAATCAAGACGTGCCCTTTCAGCTGCCTCACGCTCGGCGATAGCCCTTTCACGCTCTCTGACCTTGCGGAGCGAGTCCCTCACTTCGATCTGCCTATAGACATCGTCCATATAGCCAGGGAAGTAGATGTCGGTCTGACGGAACTTCGCTCTCGGGCGAGCTGCATATCTAAGCCTCTCACTCGGACGGAGCGGAAGAGGGGTCACTGCATTCCTGTCAGCAGGACGTTTATCCGGCTGCCAGTTGAAGCCCTTGAGTCTCTGCTCTTCAGGAGGCAGCTGCACGACCGGATAGCCGTCGTTCTTGGCCTCCTCGAAATAATATACTCTTTGGATCTCGCCATCCTTGAATATTGCCGAGAGCATCTTGGAGTCGGTCTTGTTGACTGTCGCCAGAGATTCATTTTCTTCCAGGAAGAACATTGCAGAAGCTCCTCCCAGCACATCAAACCTGTCGAGCTGTCCCTTTTTGCCAAAGAACGCCAGCATCTCGGCACCCTTGATCTGGTCGAAATGAGAGGTATCCTCCTGAATGGTAATAAACGCATTGGACATAAGGCTGGCCTTCTTCAGCGAGCCGTCACTGACCACAAGAGAGACACTGTCGGCAGAATACTGACGGGTCACCTCCTGCCATATAAGAGGTTCCTTGAAGAGTCGTGCAAGAGAGTCCAGGTCGCAATAAAGGAGAGAGTCGCAGACCACCTGCATATCCTTCTTGTATATCTTGACCTTGCCGATAGCCTCGAGGAATCCGATCTTGGTGGTATCCAGATTAGCAAGACTGTCTGCCAGTGCCAACGAATCTGCACGTGCGATGGAATCTGCAAGCGCCAATGAATCGATCTGTGCGAGAGGACCGGCAACACCCAGGGAATCAGGTATCTTCAAGGAATCAGCTTCCATCTTGAGGGCTGAAAGATCCGGTTTATCGGACGGCTGCGCAGGCTTTGCCGCAAGGAGGGAATCTGCAGACGGCAAGGCGAGAGCAAGGCTATCCTTCACATCCGGAGCCGAAAGTGTATCCAGAGGCATCCTGAATGCCAGGGCATCAGGCGGTGCAGCAGAGGCTTTCTGAGCAGACTTCGCTCCCTTCGCACCCTGAGGCGGACGGTTCGGATCGTTCTTTGCGGCCTCTTCAGCAGCCTTTGCAGCCTCCTCTGCAGCTTTCTTGCGGAATGTTCCGACAGGATCGACTTCAAGAGACTTCAGACGCTTGTCCGCATCTTCCACGACAGAAGGGCTTATATCGCATTTCTTCAATGTATAATATACCAGCTTGTCCGCACCGAGATATACGGTATCGATAGAGCCGTCAGCCTCTTCATTCTGCGAAATCACCGCAGGCTTTCTGGTCAATGTCACCTTTGATATGGAATCGACATACTCGATCCTTCCGGCAAGCGCGAATACATTTCTTGTAGTATCCATAACCTGCGCATTTCCGAGCATCTCGACATTGGAAGTCAGTCTGTTGAAGAAAAGGCTGTCAGACCATCCTTCCTGATCCTCCGACATCACGTGGACATCATCAGCAAAGAAGAAAAGCTCCCTGCCTCTGTCATACCATCCACGATTGGAGGAAAGCATATTGTTGTCCTGCCAGGCATCGGTCGCAAAACCGAAGGTGGCAAGATTCAGATCGGACTCATACACCAGTTCCTTTGTCTTGACAAAGACAGAGTCCGTGAACATATTCACATCATTCTGAAATGTGAATTTCTTGACCTTGGAATCATACGTACCGTTGCGGCTTTCGATGATCTGACCATCCTTGTCACGCATAGCTCCTCCGTTCATAAACACTGCCACAGAGTCCTGCGTATTATAGTCCAGATGCCTGGTCCTCAACGTATTATGATCCTTGTCCGTAAGCTGTACCACCGAGCCTCTGAACTGCGCAAGATTATCATCGACGAGATATTGGAGATTGTCGCTGGTGAGAACGGTCTCCTCCTGAAGGATGCTGACATTGCCCCAGGCATCAATTATCTGGGTCTCCACATTCCAAAGAGCCGTATCACAGATGAGGTAGGTGTTGTTATGAAGGAAACGTGCCGGGCCTACGACCTTTCTGTATCGCGCGCCTTCCACATCCACCATCTGTGCAGATTTGGAACTCAGGAGCACGACAAGGCTGTCCTTCTTTTCCTGCTTTGAATTCTGCGCGAAAAGAGGAAGGCTCAAGACCAGAGCCGTAAGGATTACTGACAGTTTCTTCAAAAGGTGCATCTGCATCACTTGCGGAATTTCTCCGACCATCCTTCACGCTCAAAGACGCAGTCCTTGAAAAGAGGGTCGATTATTATCAGCGTTGACTTAATCTTGGATTGTATGAATTCATCTATAGCCTCCTGCCTCTTGGCGTCAGTCGCCTGATTGAGCAGAAGAGTATAATCGTTGGTGAACGATGCCGGGTGAGCCGGAATTATCTTATCCACCTTGATGATCTTATAAACAGTATTTCCGTCACGGCCTTCATTGTCGAGAGATACGAAAGGCTCGGAAATCTCGCCCACCCGGAGATCCTTGATGGCAGCATAGTCCTGAGGCTTCAGCTGGTCGATCTCGAAATATGACGAACCGGTATTAGGATCGGCCATCTGTCCGCCGTTTGTCCTTGTTGCAGGATCCTCGGAATAGAATCTTGCCGCAAGGTCGAAGGTAACGGCTTCATTTGCAAGCTCCGTCTTGAGACTGTCAAGCACACGGAATCCGTTCTCCATATCCTCAGACGTGTATTCCGGCTTGAGGAGGATGTGACGTGCATTGAACATATCTCCCTTCTTTTCAAGCACTTCGATGATGTGGAAACCGTCAGGAGTCTCGACTATCTGAGACACGACGCCAGGCTTCAAAGCCATTGCAGCATCGGAGAATGCCGGCCAGAAAATGGATTTCGACGCCATTCCGAGCTCGCCGCCCTTACGCGCGCTGCCCGGGTCCTGGGAATATATACGTGCCAAGGTAGAGAACTTCTCACCATTTATGATTCGCTCACGGATGGCAAGGAGACGCTCCTTCACAGCGATATTGGCCGCTTCGCGGTCGGGATATATGCATATCTGGCTGAGCTGGTACATAACAGGCACCATAGGAAGATCCTCCGGATCGGTATTTTCGATATACTGCTGCACATCATACGGAGTCAGTTCCGGAATCTTCTGTGCCACCTCACCCTGCATCTGCTGAGCCAGGGTCCTGTCTTCAAGATCCTTGCGAAGCTGCTGACGAAGTTTATATACAGACTTGCCGTACTGCTGCTCCACACCTTCCTCACCACCGTAATATGTGAGGATGTTGGCCATATAATCATCCAGATTGCTTTCCACCATATCATTGTTGACCTCGATGGAGTCAACACGTGCCTGCATCAGGAAAAGCTTGGAAACCATCATATTCTCCAGAAGCTCGCATCTTCCGGTCTTGTCCGACATATAGCCGGCATAGTTCTGGGTCTTGACCTCCTCCTCGATGTCGGAAAGCATTATGACTTCATTTCCGACTACGGCAACCGTCTTGTCGATGAGTCCATTCTGGTATTTCTGAGCCGAAGCTGCGGCTGAAACAGCCAGACAAGCTACAGCGGCAGCAAATCTCATTATACGGAGACTTTTCATATCCTTAGAAAATTACAAATTGTCCTTTTTCGCGCGCGTCTTTGAGCAAATCCTGTTCCAAACCTGTAATCAAGGCCTGCTTACGCGCACTGATTATCATATCCTTTATCTGCGGCACACAGTATTCCATCGGTGCAGTACGTCCTGCGCGGATGATTTCCGATATGTACGCCAGATTCATAACCCCTGTACTGTCCTGCATTTCCACCCAGCCGCTCTTTATGGAGGATGTCAGAGACACGTGGTCGGTACCGAATTCTCCGGCCAGGACCGCAACATCTATCCATCTGTCGCCCCAGGTAGTGAACTTGAGGGCTGACGAATATGCCAGGCTGTCGGCATCCACAAGATCCTGCACATCATCTGAAGACATCTTCTTCCGAAGCTTCGGAAGGGCTGGAGAATCAGAGGCTATCCTCAGATAGCGCGCCTTCACTACCGGACGCTGCAGTTCGAATTTGTTCGGATTCGCCTCAAAATATGCTTCGATCCTGTCTTCGGAGACCGAAGTGTCGAGCCTCTCATTCACATACAGCTGTTCATAACGATACTTCAGAAGGGACTTCCTGTAGTCCTCAAGCTCTTTCGACACATCCTTCTCCGACTTTGAAAGCTGCTGCTCGGCTATTGTCAGGAACACCTGGTCCAAAGCCCAGGTATTAATGTATCTCTTTGCAAGAAGAACGCTGTCATCAGGATTCATTCCCTTGGGTATCAATGCATTAAGCTCACTTCTATAAAGTTTGGCCGTTCCCACTTCGGCAACCGCCTCATCATTACTCAATAAGGATGAAATCGCCCTGCACGACACCAGAGCCGGCAGGACGATCCCAATGATTGCGATCGTATGAACAATCCGCTTCATCAGCAGACTATCTTGAATAGTTCGGAGCCTCGCGGGTGATTGTCACATCGTGCGGATGTCCCTCGAGATATCCGGCATTGGTGATGCGTACGAACTTCGCATCGCGGAGTCTCTCGATGTTCGGTGCTCCGACATAGCCCATACCGGCACGGAGACCTCCGACAAGCTGATAAACGACCTCGCTGAGCGTTCCTTTGTAAGGCACCTGAGCAACGATTCCTTCCGGAACGAGTTTCTTGATGTCCTCTTCCATATCCTGGAAGTAACGGTCCTTCGAGCCCTGCTGCATAGCCTCAAGCGATCCCATTCCTCGATATGACTTATATTTACGTCCGTTGAGGATGATGGTCTCTCCCGGAGACTCCTCGACACCGGCGAAGAGCGATCCTGCCATAATTGTGCTTGCACCGGCTGCAAGAGCCTTCACCACATCACCTGAATAACGGATACCACCGTCGGCGATTACTGGAACACCTGTTCCCTTGAGAGCCTCCGATGCCATCATAACAGCTGAAAGCTGAGGCATTCCCACTCCGGCGATGACACGTGTAGTACAGATCGATCCTGGTCCGATACCCACCTTCACAGCACTTACACCTGCATCAGCAAGAGCCTTGGCACCCTCTGCAGTAGCTACATTACCCGCAACTATCTGCACATCAGGAAGAGCCTCGCAGGCACTCTTGATGACATTGAGAACGCCCTGAGAGTGACCGTGAGCGGTATCGACCACCACTGCATCAGCACCTGCGCTCACGAGCATCTCGATACGCTCGATTGTATCAGACTTCACACCTACGGCAGCTGCCACGAGAAGGCGGCCCTTGCTATCCTTCGATGCGATAGGATTATCCTTTATCTTCATAAGGTCCTTGTAAGTGATCAGGCCGACAAGCTTGCCGTCCGCATCCACTACAGGGAGCTTCTCGATCTTGTACTGGCGAAGAATGTCTGTCGCGTCAGAAAGGCTGATGCCCTTCTGAGCTGTAACGAGATTTTCCTTTGTCATAATTTCCGACACAGGCATCTTCGGATCCCTCTGGAAACGGAGGTCACGGTTGGTGACGATTCCCACAAGGAAACCATTGTCATCGACTACCGGAATACCTCCGATATGATGCTGCGCCATCATTCCGAGAACCTGACCTACTGTAGCATCAGGGTGGATGGTCACAGGATCATAGATCATTCCGTTTTCCGCTCTCTTGACACGACGAACCTGATTCATCTGTTCCTCGATGGTCATATTCTTATGGATCACTCCGATACCTCCGGCACGAGCCATTGCGATGGCAAGCTCAGCCTCGGTCACGGTGTCCATTGCAGCAGAAACGATAGGAGTCTGGAGAGTGATATCTCTCGTGAATTTAGAAGACACATCCACAGTCCTCGGCAGAACCTCAGAGTGTGCAGGAATCAGCAAAACGTCGTCGAAGGTCAATCCTTCAATAATCGGTGAATTTGTAAATGTCTGCATCGCTAAATAAAATTTGGCAAATGTAACAATAATTTCGCAAAGTCTAAAGACCTTGAGGGGTTTTTCGGGTGAATTCCACAAGCTTATCCGACATCGGCCCTCCCGTCCCTGGCACATAACCCCCTATCTACCAGCCTCTTGCGTTCGATGCCTGCTGTCGGTTTGCAGCAGGCATCGAACGCAAGCGATTGGCCCACAACGAATTAGGCGCCAGCCTGTTTCACCGGAATATGCAGGAATTTGCTGATCTGAAACATTTCCGCCGCCGGAAGCGAACTCTGAATCATCCTGGCTAGCCTGAACTTCTCTTCAGCCGGAAGCATAATCACTTCCCGGACATATTTCAAGCCGGTTTCCGCACGTACTATCTTGACCATTTCTTCATAAATCAGATCTGAATGAGGGGTCACTTTCTCTTTGATGTCATAATCACTGCCCGCACTAGCCTTCATTGCAGCAGACATCTGATCCAGATCGGAATAATAAGACTCCAGAGCCTCCACATCAAACGGAAAATATTGCGAAATTATATAATCCGTAAGAAATTCCTTCTCATCATCGGCAAGCCCAGCCATAAGCCGCCTCAAGCGGAAATAACCGATATACCTGTCTACAGCTGCCTCTGCTCTGACTTCGGCCATCGCATTTCTCAGACGCCTGCGGCATTTTTCCACCGGGATTTTCATTGAAAACGGGTTGCCGTCTTTCATATAGGCAATGAAATTCCATCGGTAATCCTCCGCTTCGTGGCAAATTTTCTTCTCTACCGGATTATTCCCTATATACACAATCGCCGATCTGGTCCTTTTATCTCCTTTTTTAGGCGCGCTACCGAAACTTTTGTACATCATCTGCCCCGTCCTTCCGATCGAATCATTATACTCGCGTACATATATTGAAGTAAAATACCTCACGAAATCCGCCATTTCCCTGCACGAAACCGCATCAAGCAGAATATGTATATGATCAATCATAAGGCACAGCATCAGGATACTGACATTGAATTTCCGCACCGACACTGAAAGTATCATATAAAACACCAGGTAATCCTCCCTGTCATAGAAAAGATTGAACCCATTGACAGTCCTCTGGTAAATGTGATTACACTCCCCATTCACAAATCTTCTTCTCCTTTTCATAAGCCATCCACTTAAAATATTAATAATCAACTGATTAACCATTACGCCTGCTACATAAAGACCGCAGGCATATTTGATAACCGCCTATATATCAGCAATTTACAGCGCAGGGCACTGAACTACCATCCGGGGCAAATCTATGGCTTATCTGGAAGAGTTTATTTAAGAAAAAGAAAAATGTGACGAATAAAAATGCCTGCTGCAGAACGACAGCAGGCATCATCCATATTGGACTGATATTCAGCGGATTAAGCGTCAGCGGCGAAAAAAGGTTATCGGGTGAATTCCACGACGAGGGCGTTTCCGGCCGGAACACGGGTGTCGTCGGAGAGACTCACGGACTGTCCGGTGATTACATCACGGCCGGCACCGAGTCCTCCGGTGATTTCGGCATAACGCGACCAGTTCAGGCCGGCCTCCTTGTCGGAGTTGTTGATGAACACGAAGACCAGGTCGGTGTCATTGTATCTGAAATATGCGTAGGTGTTATCCTGAGGGATGAAGTGCATCGTCCTGCCGCTGTGGATTACCTCTTTGCCTTTGCGCCAGTTGAGAAGGGTACGGACGTATGAGTGGAGGTCTGCGGCGTGCGCAAAAGTCTCGTCGCCACGTGCCTCTTCCCTGCCTTCCCGAGTGAAGAGGTTCAGGGCGTCACCTTCCCATCCTCCCGGGAAGTCCATCCTGAGACGTCCGTCATCACGGCGGGTGGTGCCGATGGCAAACATCATCTCGTCGCCATAGAACATCTGAGGGATGCCGCGCATTGTCGCCAGCATAGCGAAAGCCAGCTTCATCTTGTCCGGGCTGCATCCGAAGATATCACCGATACGAGGAGTGTCGTGGTTTGACCAGAAAAGAAGCATCTTGCTCAGATCGTGATAGACGAAATCGTGAGATAGTGCATCATATACTTCCATCATATCGGACTGTCTTCTGCGAGGACAGTCACCATCTTCATCTGACGGAACCGCCAGCGCATTGTTGACGGCGTCCCGGAGAGGGAAGTCCATAATTGACGGCAGATTCGAATCGAAACCGTCGGAATTAGGCTTTCCGCTCTGCCAATAAGCGACCATATCCGGATTGGCATTCCAGTTCTCGCCCACGATATTGAACCAAGGGTACTCGTCAGTAACAGCCTTGCACCACTGCGACATCGGATATTTTTCGTTATAGAAATATGTGTCAACACGGAAACCGTCCAGTCCGGAATATTCGATCCACCACACGGCCCACTGCTGGAAATATTTGAGTACAAACGGATTATCAAGATTCATATCCGGCATAGAAGGCACAAACCATCCGTCAGCCATCTGCTTCACATCAGCTGCAGAAGCATTCGGATCCACACCGAGGGAAAAGGTGTGGTTGGTGGTGTAATACGGCTCGTTGATATGCACCCAGTCCTTGAAAGGCATATCTTCCATCCACCAATGCGAAGTGCCGCAGTGGTTGGTGACTATGTCCATAATGACCTTGACACCCTTCGAATGAGCCTCTGTGACCATCTTGCGATAGAGTTCGTTGTCACCGAAGCGCGGGTCGATATTGTAATAATCCGAACAGGCATAGCCGTGATATGAGCCTCGGCGGGCATCATCCTCCAGAAGCGGAGTCATCCATATAGCTGTGGCTCCAAGGTCGGAAATATAATCCAGATGGTCTATGATGCCCTGGATATCACCGCCGTGACGTCCCATCGGAGATTCGCGACGGGCTTTCTCTTCGGTATCCTCCGTTGAATCATTTGACGGATCTCCGTTCGCAAAGCGGTCAGGGACAATAAGATATATCATATCCGATGTCGAAAAGCTCTGTCGGGACGCATCGGACTTGCGGCCGATCTGATAAGGATATGCAAACGACTCCTTCCCTTTAGTGAAGACTATCTCATACTCTCCCGCCTTTGCATCTGCCGCGACATCCACATCGATGAAGAGGAAGTCCGGATGATCAGCCTTGTGAATCTTGGAAACGGAAAGCCCCTTTCCTTTGATTTCGACATCAAATGTACTGATCTGAGGTCCCTGGACCATAATCTGAAGGCTGGTCTTCATTCCGGTCCACCAGCAAGGAGGTTCGACCCTGCTGATCTGTTCGGAAGTTGCAGGCTTCGGCTTTGCCTGAAGAGAGATTGCCATAAGGGCCAGGATAACGGCCACTGAAATTTTCTTTATCATATCGGTAATATTTTAGAAACAGTTTCTTAATTACGCATTTCTGCAAATTAAACGAAACATTACCGCAATCGATAAATATATAGACAGAATCTAGGACATATATTGCATATAGCAGTATATATCAATACATTACGCAGGGCGGGAATCAGCAGTTTGTATTAACGCGAAAGAAGTCTTCCCTGCCAGGTGCCACGGTCTTCAAGTCTTTTTTCCAGAAGCCGGAGAAGCTCTACATTGCGGATAAGCCCCCACGGAGTCTCATTTACGAAACGCGGAGGGACCTCGCCGACAAAACGCTCGATGAAAAGATCGGGACGCAGACGCTCGAGCATATCCACAAAGAAATCAAGATATTCATCAAGGCTGAAACGCTCGAAATCCTGTGGTCTTTGCGCATATTCCTGCTCCATTCTCGTGCCCTTTACGATCTGAAGCTGATGAAACTTAACAGACTTTATCGGAAGAGCGTTTATCATCTCGCAAGAGTCCAGCATCATCTGCTTCGTCTCCCCAGGAAGTCCGAGTATGAAGTGCACCCCGACATCCAGTCCTCTTTCCGCAGTCATCTCTACGGCACGGCGGGCAGTATCGAAATCGTGTCCTCTGTTGATCCTGAGCAGGGTATCGTCATAACAGGATTCGATGCCGTACTCCACTATGACTATCGGAGCTGTCCTGAGCTGTCCGTCCGACATCTCCCGGCTCCACCCGTCAAGAATCTTACCCTGCGACAGATCCGCCAGATAGTCGAGTTTCTGTTCATCAACGCAGTCCGGCCTCGTGCCTATGACAATGCCCACGACCTGAGGGTGCGACAAGGCTTCCTCATAAAGGGACTTCAGCCGTTCCAAAGGCGCGTAAGTATTTGAAAATGACTGGAAATATGCAAGATAGTGCTCGGTCGTACGATATCGCACCTTATGAAATTCGATTCCTTCATCCATCTGCTGATGAAGGCCCTTTCCGGCAGTGCTGTATGACGGATGAAATGCGGCATTGTCACAATAGGTACATCCTCCTCTGCCCACTTTGCCGTCTCTATTCGGGCAGGTAAAGCCGGCATCCAGAACTATCTTCTGAAGGCGCTCACCGTATTTCCGCTTGAAATATCCCACAAAGGAATTGTATCGCTTCCCGTCCGGGAATCCGTATTTTTGACATCCACATTCCATAGACTGCAAAAATAGTCATATTTTTCCTATTTTTGTCCTCGCGACTTCCGAAGAGCATACGACAGCACATCTCAGCCTGTCAGGCAACAGGCTGACTGTCAGGAAGTTCGCCCCGATGCCTGCCGCGCTCTGACAGCAGGCATCGAAAGGAAGATGTTGATTATCAAAGCATTACGCGACAGGGTTATGAAAAGGAAGATAGGAATATTGTTTGTGCTGCTTATATCACTGGCGGCATCGGCTCAGGAGAAAAGGATGGCAGTGGTGGAATTTTCGACAAGCTATCTCAGGCTGAAGCCGGATTACGAGTCACCTCTGGAGACGCAGGAGCTTATGGGAACCGTGGTGGAGATTGTCGGAGAGGAGAGCTATTGGAGGGAGGTGGTGACACCGCAGCCATACAGAGCCTGGTGCACGGACCAAGGACTTGTGGAGATGAACGCCGAAGAGCTTAAGGCGTACGAAGAGGCTCCGAAAGTGATGTACAAGGAGCTGTACGGGCATATTTATTCGGAACCGTCCTGCAGAGCTCAGACGATATGCGACCTGGTGGGCGGGGATCTTCTCAGACTGGCGCAGCCGGCGCGGAACCCTCAGGCAGGCCTGAGAGGGAAATGGACAAAGGTTATGCTTCCTTCAGGCAAGACGGGATATGTGCCGACAAAGGAGATAAAGCCGCACACAGGGTTCGTTTCCATAGCTATGGGAGAAGGATCGTCCGAGAGCATATCGCCGGAGACTACAGAGGCCATAATAGCTGAGGCGGAAAAGCTTCTGGGAGCACCTTATCTCTGGGGTGGTATGTCTGCAAAGGGTGTTGATTGCAGCGGACTTGTACGTATCTGCCACATAATGAACGGGATACATCTTCCGAGAAATGCTTCCCAGCAGGTAAAGTGTGGGGAGAGGATAGAGATTCCTCTACAAGACAGGGATGACAATGAAGGGGCGGCACACGGAGACAGGACGGAAAGCCTGAAAGAAGATATGACCCGGAGGATAAGTAACCTCCAGCGCGGAGACCTCGTCTTCTTCGGTACGCCGGCGAGCGATGAGAGGCCTATTAGGATCACCCACGTCGGGATATATCTCGGAAACAGCAGGATAATCCACTCATCGCATAGAGTCAGGATCAACTCTCTGATCCCTGGAGACCCGGACTATTACGAGAATGCACATAGGCTTGTGGCTGCGATAAGGTTGTAGATTATTAAAATTTTATTACCTTTGTCAGGTTATAACACAAAAATCATTTAATACGTATTGATTATGAACCTTAGAGTTTTCAAAAAAGACATCGAGTATTTCGTTGGTGAATTCATTGATGACTGCGCTCTTTTCGTAGCGCTCAACCCACACAAGGATGCTGACGAGATCGCACAGATAATCGACGAGGCTGTTGACCTCTACAACGACCTCAAGCAGCGTTCAAACCATCCTGAAGGCAGCAAGAAGGCATTCTACAACGGCCTCACAAAGGAGATGTTCGAGAAGCTCGACACTCTCTGCGAGAAGCTCAGCGCAGTGGTTTCAAAGCAGGCGTAAACAGCTCGTCCACAAAAACAAAGAACCGGTTTCAGTCTCGCTGAAACCGGTTCTTTGTTTTATTTTCCTGCCAGATGCTTTTCCCAGGCCCAGGCGGAGGCGAGGGTGTCCTCGACCGAACGCTCGGCCTTCCAGCCCAGTTCTTCGTTGGCGAGGGTGGTGTCGGCCCAGATGGCGACTACATCACCAGGACGACGAGGGGCGAACTTATAATTCAGCTTGATGCCGTTTACTTTCTCAAAGGCAGTTACCAGCTCATACACAGAGACCGGACGTCCTGTGCCGATATTGAATATCTCATAACCCTCTTTCATCTTGCCGTCAAGCATCCTGGATACGGCAGCGACGTGAGCTTTGGCAAGGTCAACCACATCGATATAGTCACGGAGGCAGGTGCCGTCTTCAGTCGGATAGTCATTTCCGAATATGCTGAGACACTCACGTTTTCCGATGGCAGTCTGGGTGATGAAAGGAACGAGATTGTTCGGAACGCCACGAGGGAGTTCGCCTATAAGTGCAGAAGGATGAGCACCTATAGGGTTGAAGTAGCGGAGGGCGATTCCCTTTACCGGGCCTTGTCCGTCAGCTCCGTCAAAGCCTGATGTTGCCTTCACGACATCACGAAGTATGTCTTCGCACATCTGCTTTGTGTTTCCGTATGGAGATGTAGCCGGAAGACGCGGAGTCTGCTCTGTCACAGGAAGGTTCTCAGCCTCTCCATATACCGTCGCAGAAGAAGAGAAAAGGACATTGCAGCCACCGTGGCGTTTTGCCGATTCAAGTATGTTAAGGAATGACACGAGATTATTCCTATAATACATAATCGGCTCTGCAACCGATTCACCCACAGCCTTATACGCAGCAAAATGGATGACCGCATCTATCTTGTGCTCTGTGAAGATCCTTTCGACTGCCGAAGCATCACAGCAGTCGATCCGCTCAAACGGAATGTCGTCCCTGCCGGTGATCTTCTTCACACCTTCAAAACAGGTCATATCACAGTTTGACATATTATCGGCTACTACAACATCGTAGCCTGCCCCGATGAGTTCGACAGCTACGTGACTGCCGATATAGCCGGCACCGCCGGAAACAAGAACTTGCTTTGCCATAATTTCAGTTTTAAGGACATTGTCCATCTTGGCAAAGTTAAGCATAATAACGTAACCATCTGACGAATTTATATTATTTTTGCTGAAAATTCTCCGACTATGAAAAGGAATGTCATAACCATCATATCTATATTGCTGGTCTGCCTGCAGGTCTCTGCACAGTCTCTTCAGGAAAGCATCGAATCCATCATCAGCGACAAGGCTTTTTCCGAGGCGACGATTGGAATCTGCGTGAGAACCGGAGACGGAAGAACTCTTGCCGACATCGATTCCGACAATATGATTATGCCTGCATCTAATATGAAGCTGATATCCACAGGTGCGGCACTCCATCGGCTAGGCCCTGACCATCAATATGTTACGAAGGTCGGATATGACGGAAAGATCGTAAGCGGGGTTCTTCAGGGAGATCTGTACATAATCGGAGGAGGTGACCCTACCACCGGATCAAAAGACTCCATTGCTGCACCGATAGAAAAACTGTTCGGACAATGGGAGAAGATGATCCGGAATGCGGGAATCAGACGTATCGAAGGGCATATAATCGGAGACGGAAGATATTTCGACGGTATGCCTGAGCATCCGAGCTGGCAATGGAGCGACATAGGCACATACTACGGATCCGGAGCTACGGGACTTATGTTCTATGAGAACGCACAGTCATTCAGAGCTTCCGCAGGCAAAAGTACAGGAGACCCCGTAAACATAGCTCCGACATATCCGGTCGCGCCCTGGATGGAGTTCAGGTACAGCTGCACCACCGGTAAGGCCGGAACAGGAGACCAGCTGTATATGTATGCCAGCGACCTTTCCCCTGTTGCCGAGATCAGGGGCACATTCGGTGTTGACAGAGCTGCCAAAAGGGTCGATTGCACTAACAAATTCCCGGAATATACGCTTGCCAGCTACTTTGCGGACTATCTCAAGGGCAAGGGGATATCTTCGGACGGACCTGCGGATTTCAGATTATGCACCGGTACGAAGGCTGCCAGCCCTGAGACACTGACTATGCTGGGCTCCACATTATCACCGACCTTGAAGAGGATAGTGTTCGAGACAAACCACGCCAGCAACAATCTCTACGCTGAGACACTGCTCAAGACGCTTGGCAAGACGGTCACAGGAAGCGCCTGCTACGACTCCACATACGTAGCTCTGGAAAGTGTGTTCAAAGACCTGGGAGTCAGCACCTCACGTGGAATCAGCGCAGCTGACGGAAGCGGACTTTCCCGACAGAATTATGTGTCTCCGGACTTCTTCTGCAGATTCCTTACGGCAATGATGTCTTCGCCATATTTCGAAGACTACATATACACTTTGCCATCTCCGGGCTCCAAGGGAACTCTTTCGGGCAATATGAAGAACAGCGCTCCGGAAGTCAGGTCAAGGATCAAGGTCAAGAGCGGATCTATGAACGGAGTAAGGTGCTACAGCGGATATGTAATCCCTGCAGAAGGATGCAAGGACGAGACAATAATATTCTCGCTGATGGTGAATAACTGCACCGCACCGACCTGGAAGATACGTCAGCTGCTGGACAAGATTATGGCCGAGCTGGCCGCAGTCAATTAATCCTGACCTCTGAAAAGAGAGCGGCATAATGCCGGAACATCCGGAACCTTCACCACCTCCATACCTTTGACATCCTGCCCTGCAAGCCCTTCAAGGCTGCTGAACGATGAAACGAAGATCCTTCTGAATCCCAGGCGGGCAGCTTCTATTATGCGCCTTTCGGTCTGAGCCACAGGGCGTATTTCGCCGCTGAGTCCGACCTCTCCGGCAAAACAGACATCCGAAGGAATGGCAAAATCAAAATTGGAAGACAACACCGCCGATATCACGGCAAGGTCGCAGGCAGGATCGTTGACCTTGAGGCCTCCGGCCATATTCAGGAACACATCCTTGACGCTCAATTTGAACCCGGCTCTTTTCTCCAGAACCGCCAGAAGCATATTGAGGCGGCGTACATCGAAGCCTGTGGCGCTGCGCTGAGGAGTACCATACGCCGCCGAGCTAACAAGTGACTGTACTTCAATGAGGAACGGCCTTGTTCCGTCAAGCATTGCACTGACCGCAACACCGCTGAGTCCCTCCTCGTGCATAGGGATAAGCATCTCTGACGGATTGCTGACCTCCCGGAGACCTTTGCCGGTCATCTCGAAGACAGCCAGCTCCGAAGTCGAGCCGAAACGGTTCTTTATGCTTCTGAGAAGTCTGTATGTACCCCTGTTGTCACCTTCGAACTGAAGCACCACATCGACGATATGTTCCAGAATCTTCGGACCCGCAATGCTTCCCTCCTTTGTGATATGGCCGATCAATATGACCGGGACGCCCGTTTCTTTGGCAAAGCGGAGCAGCATCGCCGCCGTCTCCTTTATCTGGGTCACCGAACCCGGAGATGACTCAACATTCTGGGAAAACATCGTCTGTACAGAGTCCACGACCATCAGGTCAGGCATCATCGCGCGTGCTTCCGCTATGATGTTCTCCATCAGCGTCTCGCTGTATATCATACAGTTGGAATCGTCTCCTCCGATACGCGCAGCCCTGAGCTTCACCTGCTTCGCGCTTTCCTCACCAGTCACATAAAGGGTCTTGAGATGAGGACAATGCAAGGGAATCTGCAGAGAAAGCGTTGACTTTCCTATTCCCGGTTCACCGCCTATAAGGACCAGAGAACCCTCCACAAGGCCGCCTCCGAGAATCCTATCGACCTCTCCGTTATTAAGGGAGATGCGGTTCTCGACAGAAGAATCTATATGAGACAGAGGCATCGGCTTATGTCCCGATCCCGGCACAGAGACAGCTGCAGCGGCAGTTTTCTTCCCTGTCGCCACCTTTTCCTCTACCATCGTGTTCCACTCTCCGCAGGCAGGGCATCTGCCCATCCATTTCGGACTTTCATTTCCGCATTCCTTGCAGAACCAAACTGTCTTTGTCTTTACCGTTGCCATCTTTGCTCGTATTACAGTACAAATTTAATCGAAAGATTCTTCATTCGGCCAAACAGGGCACAAAAAAAAGATATTGTTCTTTTCAGGACAATATCTCGGCAGAGCGGCAGAACCGCTTGTAACGTGGCTTTGATTACTCAGCCTTGTTGCAGTCAACGCAAGTGCTGTCGCACTGAGCGCACTTTGTCGAATCGCAGCACTCCTTTGCGCAAGAATCTGCCTTCTGGCATCCTTCGCACTCTGTGCATTCTGTGCACTCTGTTGCAGCGCACTCCTCTGTTGCCTTGTTGTTATTGCAAGCGCAAGATGCAGCAGCGAACATTGCAGCTACTACTGCCATAGACATAAATACCTTCTTCATAGTCATTCGAAATTAAAAGGGTTAAACAAAACACTATTGGACAAAATTACGACTTACATTTTGAAATCACAAATAATTGTAACAAAAAAGAACGTATGTAGCTTCTACCTATCCACTTCGAACACTTCCATATCGTGAATCTTCCCGTCATCTATATGGAATCGCAAGGCTGTCCTTACAATATGAAAGCCTTGAATTCCAGCTGCCCCGGGATTGATGACCAGCATATTCCTCTTCGTATCACGAACGACCTTTAGGATATGCGAGTGCCCGCATACGAATATATCGGGATGGAGTTCATCTATAAGCTTGCGCGCGCGAGGATCATATCTGCCGGGATATCCTCCTATGTGCGTCATCAGGACCTTCAGCCCTTCACACTCGAAGAAACGGTGAAGCGGATGGGTGAAACGCAGATCGTGGTTGTCGCAATTTCCAGCTACTCCGACCAGGGGTTTGAAGTCTGCCATCCGGGCGGCAAGTTCCATACCTCCACCGAAATCACCGGCGTGCCATATCTGATCCACCTGTGAGAAGAACTCTCTGAACCGGGGATCGAAAACGCCGTGAGTGTCTGAAATAAGGCCTATGTACATAATATGACGGTTTGTTGTCGTGCAAAATTAGCATTTTGATTATATTTGCGTCATCAGAACGTTCAAAAAATGGAACTTTTCTACTCAAGGGATATAGATGGAAGCATCTGCAGACTGGATGCGGACGAGTCAGGACATTGCATCAAGGTGCTCAGACACAGGGCCGGAGACGAGATTTCTGTAATCGACGGATACGGCAGCCTCTACAGATGCAGGATAACTTCAGACAGTCACAAAGGCGTGGAAGCAGCAGTCCTTTCTGCCGAGGAGGGATGGGGAGCCCATCCGTACAGACTTAATCTTGCAGTGTGCCCTACCAAGAACAACGACAGGTATGAATGGTTTGCAGAAAAGGCCTGCGAACTCGGATTCGATGAGCTGTCTCCAGTGATAGGAGAGCATTCAGAGAGACGCATACTCAAGACTGCACGCGTGGAGAAGGTTCTGATCAGTGCCGCCAAGCAGTCTCTTAAAGCCTCTGTCCCCCGTGTCAACGAGCCTGTTTCCGTCAGGGAGTTCATCTTCAGCGCTCCGGAAGATGCACTGAAGATGATAGCCTATTGTTTTGAGGATGAGAGAGTTCCAAGAAGGAGCATAAAGGAGGTCCTGGACTCATACTCGGGACGGGATATCGTCGTGATGATCGGCCCGGAGGGTGACTTCTCCAAAACGGAAGCCGAACTGGCTCTTGAACACGGCTTCATTCCTGTCCATCTGGGGACATCACGTCTGCGTACGGAAACCGCAGCCCTGACAGCCGCCTCCGCAGTGTACTTCCGCTATATGTAGGAGGACGGTAACCAGCTGACTATCTGCAACTTACCATTCCCACGTGCTGCACAACAGGGAGCACGCAGAAATGGTAAGTTATTAAAGATCAGGGATTTAACCCCTGCTATTTTCTGATGATTTCGATGGAATAGTCGAGGCCGACCTTTATTATGGACGAAGACTGGCCGGTAGAGCCGCGCTCCAGAGATGGGTCAGCTATATGATCGACGGCTGTACGTACGGCTTCTGATATTTCCGAGAATTTCTTTGGAGTAGGCTCACCGGATATGTTGGCCGAAGTGGAGACTATCGGACGTCCGAGCTTTGACACAAGCTGCCTGCAGAAATCCATCATAGGTATGCGTATGCCCACTGTGCCATCCTCTGCAACGGTATTGAAGGCCAGACAGCGGCGGTCGGATTTCATATTGCCTTTCTCTCCGGCAACGGCATCGGGATATATGATCGTCATCGGCTTGTCATTGACTTCTATCAGCTGGACAGCCATTTCCGGGATCTCCCTGACATAGCAGCAGATCATATCTATATCGCTCGCCAGAAGCACCAGAGACTTGCTGTCTGCGCGTTTCTTCAGCGCATAGACTTTCGCAACTGCCTCAGGATCAGTGGCATCACAGCCGATTCCCCAGACTGTGTCGGTCGGATAAAGGATGACTCCTCCTGCGCGGAGGACTTCCAAGGCTTTCTGTATTTCTTCGTTCATAGCTGTTCTATTTAAAGATCCTGAGCATCGGGACAGGGTCATAGTTCAATTTCTGTGATTACCGGATAATGGTCGGAATAAGGAAGGCGCGGGATATCGTGGGTCACAGCCCTGCAGCCGTCCGGCAGAAGGACATAGTCTATCCTGAGCATAGGCCAGAGCACCGAGTATGTCGCTCCGAATCCGTCTCCCGCCTCGACGAACGCATCCTTGCGGCCGCGGGTCATACGGAAATATGTATATGACATCGGATTATCGTTGAAGTCTCCGCATACGAAGGCGTCCAGAGGGCAGTTCTCGATATCATCGAACACGCGGTCCACCTGCTTCGGACGACGGGTTATCGAACGCTTCATCTTGGTGCCGGTCTCTGCCATAACGGTGCTGTCCCGCTTTGCCACGGCCCTAACGAGACCCGCCAGAGATATATTGTAACTCTCGAAGTGACAATTATATACTCGGAAGCTACGGTCGCCGTATGTATGGTCGGTATATATTGCCAGATTGGCACTTTCCTCGAACTTTATCTTTCCTTTTCCATCCACAGGCAGACGGCTCAGGGTCACATTACCGAACGACCGGTTCTTTTCAGGAAAGAGGTAATACTCGGCCGTATAGCCCTTGAATTCCCGCTTGAGATAGTCCCTTACCTTTTCCTTGCTTCCTACAGAAAATTCCTGAAGGCATATTATGTCCGGATCCTGCTGCTTGATGAAGGTGAACACAGAATCGACGCATTGACTGATTCCGGACACTCCGGCTGCCTTATCGTGCAGGGCGAAGCGTCCGACATTCCAGGTCAATATCTTCACCGTATTCTCCGCGACAGGGGCATCTATGGCCTCGTCAGAATTGAACTGGACGTATCTTCCGATGAAGAAGAAGGAAGGAATAAGAGCCAGCAACGGTATCATAAACGACCTGGACCTGCGTTTCAAGGCCCACAGAAGAAGAATGAGGTTGAGGGTCATCAGGGGAACATAGAAAATTCCCGAAAGAGACACGAGCCAGATCCTGGCAGGATTGATGACAATCGACAGGTATGACAGCGCAAGGAGCGCCGCCACTATCAGCATAAGCAGACGGGAGGTTATGCCGAATATCCTGTACTTCTTCGCCATCAGTCCATCCTGCTGTATAATGTATGCTTCTTCTTCCAGTACCAGATCAGGATGAAGCCGAAGATAAGGCCTCCGAGATGTGCGAAATGCGCTATGCCGCCTCCTGTTCCTGTCACTCCGGTGAATAGTTCGATAGCCGCGAATATTAGCACGAACCACTTGGCCTTCATTGAGATAGGAGGGAAGATAAGGGTGAGCACCGAGTCAGGGTAAAGCATCGCATAACCCATCAGCACGCCGTAAATGGCTCCGGAAGCTCCGACCGTAGGGGTCATCTTCAGGGCGTGGATCGATGTCTGTGCCGCGTATGAGCCTTGTGCGGCCTCTGTGAGCCAGGTCTGCATCTGGATCCACTCCACGCCGGTGTGTATGAGCGCAGCTCCAAGGCCTGTGACAAAATAGAACACGAGGAATTTCTTCGCACCCCAGACCCTTTCAAGCACACTTCCGAATATCCACAATGTGTACATATTGAACAGGAGATGCCAGAAGCCTCCGTGCATAAACATATGTGTGAGAGGCTGCCACCAATGGAAAAACGGAGATGTCGGGTAGAAAAGCGCGAACTTCTCATACATAAAGTTCTCGTTCAACGCCGTCATAATCATCACCAGTACATTGATTATGATTATGTTCTTTACAGCTGTCGGCACATTCGACATAAAACCGCCTCTGTTTTCGTATGAATAATAACTCATTTTCAATCAATTAGATTCTTCACTTCATTCCGGATGACAGGAACGGCCCTAAAATTTCCTGTCGATTTCTTCAATAGGGATCAGGGACATTATCCTGCGTCCCGTACTTGTATATTCTGCATTCTCGCAGGCAAAAAGCTGTTCAATCAACCTCTGTGCCTCCATCGGATTCGTGACAGGATCGCCGCTGAATGCGCCCAATCTGGCAAAACGTGATGCCATATTGGCAGTCATCATCTCAGGAAGCGCACTATGATCTTCTGCCAGGATAAGAAGAAGGTCACCGATCATCGTCTGTACCTTGCCGGCCTCTGCGCTGTATCCCTCGGGCACGCCGTTTACAACAATGGTATCTGTTCCGAAAGGAGCTATGTCGAATCCCAGATCAGCAAGCATCTGCGAATGCTCGCTCACAAGGCACATATTCTCCACCCCTATCTGCACAGTCACCGGAAAGAGTGCCGTCTGGGTGAGATGACCGTTCTTCGACAATGCGTTCAGGAAACGGTCGTAGAGGATGCGTTCCATAGCTCTGCGGATATTGATGACCATCAGGCCGGAACGTCCGGTGGTTATGATATATTTGTCCTGGAGAGTGAGCACGGACTTGCTTGGCGAGAGCTTGTCTTCGAAAAGCTTTCCATAATCATCCCTCTTCTCGATGAATGCCCCGACGCCATAGCCACATCCTGCTGACTGCCAGTCCCTTCCAACATCACCAAAGTCTTTTCCCGCATCGGCCCAGTCAGTTCCGAACATATCCTTCGGAGCTGGAGTTCCTGACGGCTTGGAGCCCTGATAAGGATCTATGAACAAGGTGTTCTCGATGTGGGATGTCTCGGACGGAAACCCGTCATTGTCGAA
This sequence comes from Bacteroidales bacterium, assembly GCA_017472115.1. Next base: position 28,744 of record JAFUQW010000004.1, read on the forward strand.
CGGATTATATGATGTGTCCAGACCCGGCTGAGGCTCACTGACCGGACGGAATTCGTCAAAGTTCTTTCCGAAAGCCGGTATGTCCGGAACACCTTCGCGATCGAAATCGATGCTTTCTCCGAATGAGTTCCTGCCGAGTGTCTCCTTTATGCAGGCATAGAGGACCTGAAAAATCACGCTATCATCCTCGAACTTGATCTCCGTCTTTGTCGGATGTATATTCACATCCACCGACTGAGGATCGATTTCGAGATAGATTATATAAGCCGGAGTATATCCGTCAGGAATGAGATTCTCGTAGGCCTTCATCACAGCCTTATGCAGGTAGGGGCTGCGGAAATATCTGCCGTTGACGAAGAAATACTGGTTTCCCAGTCCCTTTCTTGCCGCATCCGGACGGCCGGTGAAACCATAGATGCCCACCACGGAAGTATTTGCCTTTATATCGACGATCTCATTTGCGATATTGGCGCCGAGGACATCCTGTATCCTGAATTTCAAGGACTTGGCCGGCCTCAGGACATATACATCCTTGCTATTGTGGGTGAGGGTGAATCCGATGTCCGGGCGTGTGAGGGCTATGCGGATGAACTCCGTAACTATATGCTTGAACTCCACATTGTCCGACTTGAGGAACTTGCGTCTTGCCGGCACGTTGTAGAAAAGATTGCGTACGCTGAAGTTGGCACCTCTCGGCGCTGCTATCTCATTGGTGGAGATATGCTGGGAATCCGCAAAATCCACCTGACATCCCACCTCATCCTCTTCCCGACGTGTCTTAAGTGTGACCTCTGCCACTGCGGCAATGGAAGCTAGAGCCTCTCCACGGAAACCGAAAGTCAGGATATTGTTCAGGTCTTCTGCAGTCTGAAGCTTGGATGTCGCGTGTCTCTCGAAACAGAGGACAGCCTGGTCAGGAGACATTCCGCAACCATTGTCAATGACCTGGATGAGAGTCCTTCCTGCATCCTGAATCACGACTGTCACTTGGTCTGCACCTGCATCCACCGCATTCTCCATCAACTCCTTCACCACGGATGCAGGTCTCTGAACGACCTCTCCCGCGGCAATCATATTCGCTATATTGCTTGGTAATATCCTTATATCCATATTCAATATCAGAAAGGAACCCGCTGTCCTTATTTTGTCAGGGAATCAATCAGAAGCGGGAAATACTTGTATATCAGATATACCACGGCGAAAAGAAGAATCATCGAAACGACTCCAATGATCTTCTGATTCCTGCCAATCTCCCTGGTACGCTGATAGTTTCCGTCACGAAGGCTTCCCTTGATGACATTGCCAGGCACATATTTCTCATCCTTAGGCTTTGTAAAATCCCCATACTTCTTTCTCCTCTCCTCTGTCTCAGGGTCATAAAACCGTGGTCTGTAATTGAACTTGCGCACTTCCTGCGTCCCGAAAAAATTGAAACTGAATCCCATATCATTCATTTCTTGGGCGTTTCACGGCCGTCAATGCTTCCATCCCTGACGCACCTTCAGCACGAAAACGCTCGTGGTACATTATTGTCTAAAGAGCAAATTTACGGTTTTTTATTTATATTCGCGGTAATTTGAACCGCAAGGCTGAAAAATTGATAGATTTTTCCCTCAAAAAGACAAATTGTATGGACATAAGAATAGGTAACGGATATGACGTCCACGCCCTGGCCGAAGGTCTTCCTTTGTGGCTTGGAGGCGTGCTTGTGGACAGTCCGATAGGGTGCATAGCGCACTCAGACGGAGATGTGGCGATCCACGCGCTCTGCGACGCTCTGCTCGGAGCACTGGCATTGGGCGACATCGGAAAGCACTTCCCGGACACATCGGATGAGTTCAAGGGCATCGACAGCAAGATCCTGCTTGGGCGCGTGATGGAGCTGATAGGAAAAGAAGGATGGCACGTGGTGAATGTCGATATAACGATAGCGATGCAGAGGCCGAAGCTGGCACCATATATTGTGGCGATGCGCGAATGCCTCGCCTCGGTGATGGGCATTTCCCCCGAGCGTGTATCCGTAAAGGCTACGACTACGGAGAAACTGGGGTTTGTGGGACGCAGCGAGGGCTGCGAGGTGTATGCCGTGGCTCTGCTGGGCCGTGAAGCATAAGGGTCTGAGAGAGCGGACTTTGTGTGATGGCGCTAAGGTACGTGACAGATAACATATTTACCATCAGGCTTTTACGCATTTTTACCCGGGAGAATTTTCCTATTAATAAATCATTAAAGATATGACTATCAGAGCCTTAAGTGCCACAGCTATCATACTGACCATCCTCCTGTCCGTTTCCTGCAACAGACCCGGCGAGGGTTTCACAGATGAAGAGCGGTCACTCATAAACGGAGCCGACAGCATTATGAGGGTGCTGACCATAGAGGACAGCCTTGACAATGCAGTCCTTCGTTCCATCAGCACGGATATGTCCGCAGAGGCATTGTCATCACCGGAGTACGAACGCCTCGTCCGTCTGATGGTGGCGACTGTGACGCACCCATCGCAGGACGGAGTCGGCATTGCCGGACCTCAGGTGGGCCTCAACCGCAGAGTGGTGGCAGTACAGAGGTTCGACAAACCCGGAGAGCCATTCGAAGTATATCCGAATATAAGGATCGTATCGATGTCAGACTCATTGGCGTACGGCCCGGAAGGATGTCTTTCGGTCCCGGGCAGAAGAGGTGAAGTGCTCCGCAGCCAGGAAATCGTCATAGAATATACAGACATTGAACACCTCAATGAAGCTGATGACCGGGACCACGGCAGGCAGCATCGCGGAGGATTGCGCCAGAGAAAAAGCTCGCCGGCTCCCCTCCCTGTTTGCAGAGACACAGTCAAAGGATTCACCGCCGTAATCTTCCAGCACGAATGCGACCACCTCGACGGTGTGCTTTATATCGACAGGCTGTAGCTACCGGCAAGAATGCAGTGGCGGTACGTTAGAGAAGAGGCTGAAGCGCTGGCGGCAAGGTAATGAGTGAGAAACTGGTGGTATAGTTCTCTAATGGGGATGCTTCTGTAATGGGATGGAGATGGCGTGGTGACGGAGATTAGGAGTGATATGCAAATAGCTGATAATCAGGCGATTTCGCACTCAAGGGCCGTTATTTTTGCCGACCATAAATCAAGTAGAGAGCTGATTATCAAGCACTTACACGACACGCACCCCAAAGATTAATCCAACAGCTTTCAATGCCCCTTCAATCTCCGACCATCTGTTTTTTTCAAAATATTTATACAAAAATTTTGCATTTTAACAAAACATTCATACCTTTGCAATCCCAAAATAAAAAAGGGAAGCCAAATTGAGATATGGTGTAATGGTAGCACTACAGATTCTGGCTCTGTCAGTGAGGGTTCGAGTCCTTCTATCTCAACAACATTTTGACTAACGGTCACGGCGGGATAGCTCAGCTGGTTAGAGCGCATGATTCA
>JAFUQW010000150.1 GCA_017472115.1 Bacteroidales bacterium
GTAGAAATTGAACAGGTTAGAACGTGTTATCATGCTGCTGTCGGTGACAGCGGCATTTTCTTTTGGCGCAGCGGCGCAGAACCGACATACTGAGGCGGAAGGCAACGACAGATTCTCTATAAAAATACAGCCCTTCATGGGACTTTATCTGGATCCGAGCAGCAATATCGAAGAAATAGATCCGAATGCTCCGGCAGGACTCAATTTCGGAGTCGAGTTTCCTTCGTCCCGTCAGCGTCCGTGGCAGCAGTATCTCAACGACCCGACTGTAGGTCTGGGTGTCACATATCTCAATCTTGGCAACGATGTCATGGGAGAGGGACTGGCTTTGTATCCCTACATCATGCTCAATGCCTTGCGTACCGATTTCCTTCATGTCAAGATAAAACTCGCTTCAGGTCTGGTGGCGATAAACGGCCATTATAAGGTCACGGTCAATGAAGATATACCCAACAGGACTTTCGGATCATGCATCAACGCCTATCTGAGCGGAGGCCTGAATCTGGATTTTCCCATCACCCGTAATCTGAAGATCAATACGGAAGTGGGATTCAACCACATCAGTAACGGACGCACCGTGGAGCCGAACAAGGGTGCCAATATATTGTATAGCGGCGTCGGCTTAGTGGCCACGATCAATCCTGAGGAGGGCAAGAGCAAGGCTCCCCGTCAGTTCCCGGATCTTCCTTATAAATGGAGCCTGAACGTCACTGGTGCGGCCGGACTCCAGAATGCCGACATGACTGACAGCCGCAGGTTCTTCATCTCCACCTTCCATGTCGGAGGTATCTATAGTACGACCAACTGGCATGGAATAGGTCTTGGCATGGATGTATTCTACAATGACGCTGTCAGCAACGAGACCAACAGAGGACTCTTCTGCAAGGACCATGACTATTCGACTGCAGACAAGATACGTGTCGGACTTTCACTCAACAACGAACTGAAGTTCGGAGATGTGACGGCTATGGTTGACTGGGGACTATATCTCGTCAATCCGTCACGTCACTATTACATGCGTGATCACGAGGAGTTCGGTCATGACCACAGACTGCCTCTCTTCTACAAGACCAAGGGAGCCGGCAGCCAGGAGGCATGTCACTACATCCGTTTCGGCATAAAGTACCGTATCTGGGATAATCTTTATCTTCAGGCCCTCGCCAAGACCCACCGTCATATTGCCGAGTACATAGAGTTCGGCATCGGCTATCAGATTCCTTTCCTTCGCAAGGACAAGCGTGACGGCGGTCTGATCTTCCATCACTCGAAACGCTGGTGGGAGAAGTACTGATCAAGTTTATATATTCTATTTATACAATTTGACTTTGATACACCTCTGTCCCATGATGGGGCAAAAGTTAAGCATCTCGTTTTGAGATGCTTTTTCTGTATAAAAAAAACCAAACCCGATAGCTTGACGAATCAGAGGCTACCGGGAATACCGATGCAAATATAGGCACTTTCACAAGAATATGCAAACATTCATTCGTATTTTTATTTATTGTAATAACTTGTCTATCTGATCACAAGCATTACTGATATTTCCCAATCCATACAAAAGTGATGCCCCGTCGATACCCATCCATCCGAATAGCGTCATAATGCGGTTATATCTGTTTTTGGCGTAGGAAGTGTCAATGCAGACAGGATTTCCAAAGCATATTGGCTCATGGTGAGCAATTCTGTTTCTGAGATTGTTGATGTAGTCCAGTTCACCGAAAACATATGTATTGTCGAACCTCTGCTGCTTTGTTGATTTTGGTTTGTACGGGAATGCCTTTAGCAAGACTTGACCAGTCAGCAGATATTGGATATTTGAGAACATATATTTCCATACTCCAAAGCCGACTTCTGACAGGAGTTTTGTGTGAGAATAATTATGGCGCTTGATAAGGTCATAGTATTCCTTCTCAATAATCTTCTTGGTATTCTCGGCTCTTTTATCACTATATAATGCGCCACCTGGCAAAATAAAATCACGCAGCCAATCATTTCCCCATTTGGCTTTCATAACTATGTCGATTCTGTTTCTAAGAGCCACCTCAAAGCAGCTTACTACGACAAACATTTCTTGCGACAGGCGCAGATTATAACGATATAATGTCATTGCCTTCGACGTATTTCCTCCACACGCGACATTGTATTTTCTCATTCGCTCCGGAGATATGATGTTTTCAAAATCTTTGTACTTCATATCCTGTAATCTTTCTTCAAGACAAAGATACTGTTTTTCTTTCCTGTTGCAATACCCCTGTGAGTGTTGTACGTAATCGAAAAATGCTTAACTTTGTCGAGTAAGACGGTGTAAGCCGTTGACATTACATATTTGTGAAAGTGTTTTTCGCAAGTCCTTTAATGTAAATGTGGAAGTTTTCTTACTGGAAGGATGATACGAAACAACACTCACTTTCGTATAGATAATTGTGGTTGGGGCATTCTGTGTCTCCGATATCCCATATCTATCCGAGTGTGGGGTATTGTGTCGTTTATTTCCAGTCAGGTCTTTCCACAACCTTCATTAAGATAAACGAAAGTCATCTCCACACTTTCTTTGTATATACCCTTAATAATCTGGCGGAGTTGCGGGTTGCGTTCTAAAAGTATGGATACGCCTAAACATCTTTCGCATACACCAATTGTTTCTTGGAATGACTATCACAGAAAGGATGGGAAATTCGCCAATAAGACAGATGCTATGGCATTATTAATCGGCTATGCTCAGTATGACAAAAAAGAAAGAGATCAAATCAACCTAGAATCTGATAATCGTGTGAGAAAACAGGACATATCGATGAAGGTATGGATAAAACCAGGTGATCGTTGGAGCCGCCAGAGTGAAGAAATTCTGCAGATTAAGAAAAACTGCATATCTGTCAAAGTCATAGGGGAATTCGTAGAAGGTATAACAACCCTTATCGCTCAGGCTGTTTTTTCGCTTTCGCTTCAGCGACGGAGTCGGTTACAAGCCCCTAACGTCTAGCCATCGCATTCTCACTGCGGTGGTTTTTTCTTTTCCTGGCCAGAAAATCGGCCATTTTCCTGGCCGAGGATGGCAAAATGAGAGTGCCGTCCAGAAAAGGAGCCTTTTTTATGGCCGAGGTCCGGGATATTTCGTATATTTGCATGATTTAGATCTCTCGACTCCCTGCGGTCGCTCGAGATGACAACAATAGAAAATACAAACTAAAACTATACAAAATGGCTGAATTTAAGTACGCACCAATGTTTCAGCTTGGCGAGGACAAGACTGAATATTACAAGATTCCGGGCTCGGAGCAGTATGTAAGCACCGGCGAGTTCGAGGGACACGAGATTCTCAAGGTTGCTAAGGAAGGTCTTACAGTTATGGCAAACACCGCTTTCCGCGATGTTTCCTTCATGCTTCGTCCTGAGCACAACGAGATGGTGGCCAAGATCCTTCACGATCCTGAGGCTTCCGAGAACGATAAGTATGTGGCTCTGACCTTCCTCCGCAATGCAGAGGTGGCATGCAAGGGCAAGCTTCCTTTCTGCCAGGACACAGGTACAGCGATCATCCATGGCGAGAAGGGACAGCAGGTGTGGACAGGCTATGACGACGAAGAGGCTCTCTCTCTCGGAGTCTATAAGACCTATACGGAGGAGAATCTCCGCTATTCGCAGAATGCTCCTCTGACAATGTATGACGAGGTCAACACAAAGTGCAACCTTCCTGCACAGATCGACATCGAGGCGACTCACGGCGCTGAATATCACTTCCTTTGCGTGACAAAGGGCGGCGGATCTGCCAACAAGACCTATCTCTATCAGGAGACAAAGGCGATCCTCAATCCGCAGACTCTCGTTCCTTTCCTTGTGGCAAAGATGAAGACTCTCGGAACGGCTGCATGCCCTCCATATCACATCGCATTCGTGATCGGCGGTACTTCTGCTGAGAGAA
>JAFUQW010000151.1 GCA_017472115.1 Bacteroidales bacterium
AGGATCAGAGGCAGGGCCACGAACAGCACGAGGAATATCGTGTAAGGCAGAGCCCAGGTGCTTCTTCTACTCATTTTCTATGATCTTGATGTCCTTAGCGGCGATGTTAATACCTACAAGGTCTCCCTTGTCCCAGATGTCGTTGGTGTCAACCCATATATGGTCTCCGTCATCAGTCAGAATGGTCAGATGATAGTGGTCACCCTTGTAGAGGAGGAAATGTACCAGACCGGAAAGCATACCGTCCTCAGGATGGTCGATGAGCTCGACCTTCGAGAACTTCACTTCCACCTTCACCTTGTCGCCGGCGGCAAATTTCGTCTGCGGCTTGCATTCGAAGGTCTCTTCGAGGAACTTCACGTGGTTCTCGTCAATCACCTCAGCCTCAAAGGTATTGCAAGTCCTTTCCTTGTGCATTACCTGGATGTCGGCCGGCCTGATGATCAGACCCACCTCCGAGTCAGGCTCGAAGGCATTGTAGTCCTGGATCATGAGTTCATATCCCTTGTCGGTATCGACGAACATCTCGTAGTGGACGCCCTTGAACGTGCAAGACTTCACCTTTGCCGTGAGCTGTGCACCGTCGAGCTTGTTCATGATATAGATATCCTCAGGACGCACGACCACATCGACATCTACATTCTCTCCGAATCCCTCATCGACACATTCGAATTCATGACCCACAAACTCCACGAGCCTGTCCTTGACCATCTTGCCGTTGAGGATGTTGGACTCGCCGATGAAGTCTGCCACGAATGAGTTCTGCGGCTCGTTGTATATGTCTGTAGGGGTGCCTATCTGCTGGATCTTGCCTTCGTTCATCACCACGATGGTATCCGAAAGCGTAAGGGCTTCCTCCTGGTCATGGGTCACATAGACGAAGGTGATGCCGAGCTTGCGGTGCATCTCCTTGAGCTCTATCTGCATGTCCTTGCGCATCTTCAGGTCGAGTGCTGCAAGAGGCTCGTCGAGAAGAAGCACCTTCGGCTGGTTCACGATGGCGCGGGCGATGGCCACACGCTGCTGCTGGCCGCCGGAAAGCGACTCCACGTCCCTGTCCTCATAGTCGGTCATGCTCACCATCTTGAGCACTTTGCGCACGCGCTTGTCGATCTCATCAGTCGGCACCTTCTGGAGCTTGAGACCGAAGGCGATATTCTCATACACATCCAGATGAGGGAAGAGGGCATAGCGCTGGAACACCGTATTCACCGGGCGCAGATGCGGAGGAGTGTCCGTTATGTTCTCGCCGTTGATGAGGATTTCGCCGGAGTCTGCCGAACCGAAACCGGCAAGCAGACGCAGAAGGGTGGTCTTTCCGCATCCTGACGGGCCGAGGATGGTCAGGAACTCGCCCTTGTTGACATAAAGGCTTACATCGTTGAGGATGCACTTGTCTCCAAAGCTCTTCGAGATATGCTTGAGTTCAATAATGTGCTCTTTCATTTACTATCTGTTAAGTTTTGTGAATAGGTTCTTTGCTGTACGGGTGAGATTCATTTTCCATGTCAGGCCGATCTCGAGCCTGTTGCCTCCGAAATTGTTTCCGGCCCAAGCGGCATGAAGCCTGATGTCCTCATTGTCCTTGACCGGAAAGAACTCAAGACCTGCTCCGTAGAAGAGATAGTCGCTGCCGAGACATTCCTCGTATGCCAGTTCGTAAGGCAGGTCTTCGGCCGTTCGCTCCCATCCGAATTTTCCGAACACGCGCAGGCGGTCGATGATATTGTATGAAGGAGCTGCGAGAAGCGTGAAATCCTCTGTGAAAAGCCCTTTGATTTCTGCCCCGCGGGTCATGTATTCCAGGTCTAATGTAAAGTCACCGAAATAGAACCTGTTGCCGAGATTGAGAGCCTTGACATAATGCTTAGGCTCTGTCTGCCAGAGGTTTACCGTCCAGTAAGACTCATAGAAGTCCCATGCGCCGCGCCATGCCGCCGCATAGGCGAAAAGGTTCGGCTCGCCGTAGGAGAACGGAGAATTCGCGACCTGCAGGCTGACTTCGTGATCATCTGCAGGATACCATGTCGCATATGCTCCCCACTGCCAGCAGTCGAGCATGTTGTAGAACATGGAGTTCATGTCGTAGTAGGTGTCGAGATCGTAAGCGTCATACTCGAAACTTCCCACAAGGAGCCCGTCCTTGCCGGCCGTGAAGGCGAAGTCGCCGATTTCGTAGGTGAGAGTGAGCCAGTTGGTTCCGTTGAATCCGGAATTGTCCTCGTAGTAGCTTGACGCTATACGCTGATTGATGCTGTAGGAAAATCCGCTGCCTATCGTTCCGTTTATATCGAGATAGAGCCCGTCGCCGAAAAACCGGCCGGTACCTTCCGAGAAGTCCTGTGCATAGCCGCCACGCATATCCAATGATATGTCCGGAATGTAGTCAGTGACTTCCATCTCGTTTGCATCCCCCCAGGATGACTTCTGCAATGTCGCAGTACTTTCTACTTCCTGCGCGCTGACTGCAGAGCCGATTGTCGTAAGGACAACCCCCAAAAAGACAAGCAGTTTCTTCATCTATTTAACCTACAGTAAGATTCATAAAAAATTAGCGTACATTTGTTCAATCTGACAAAAATACAATATAGTTTTGAATTTATTGTCCTTTTCTGAGGTTTTTTTAGGGGTGTGCCGAGCAATTGCCTGGTTGTCAATGGTTTATGATTTGAAGGGGTGCAGGATATAGGGGTGGGATTAAGGCACAATTAGCTGAATTTCAGAGCTTTGCCGGCCACATTCAAAAACGCATGCCGACAGAAAGATCGAGGGAGGCGGTGCGGAAATTGACCGTGGAAATGCCTATGCCTAGGCAGAGACGGCGCCATGAAGTGATCAGACCGGCTTCCAGAGCCAGGCCTTTATGAGTGAAATCGCTGACACTGGCCCATGAATCTTCTATGTCCTGCCATAGAATGATCTTCTGTCCGTATCCTGCACCTGCATAGATGTCAAGCCATGGAGCAAGACCTGCAAGAGTTCCGGCAGTCACCATGAGATCGGACTTCTGCATGTTGCCGTTGCCAAGAAAGGCGTAGCCGTTGCCTATCGTGCCGTTGCTCAGGCAGGAATATGCTGACTTCCTGAATATGAAATTACTTCGCAGGCGCATGTATCCTCCCCAGCCGATCTCTTTGCCGTAGCTCAGCCTATCTTTCTTCAGCCCGGCCATCAGTCCGTAGGTAACAGGCAGTGAAAATTCGGCCATGACATAGAAATTCATGCTTTTGTGTTCCGTCTGGCCGTACTGTTCCGTTTCCGTGTTGTCGAAGTGTTCGCCGATGTGTTTCCGAGATGATGAAGGGACCGAAATAATCATCATGCCGACTGCCTCTCCCGTCAATTCCGGCATGTCCCTTCTTATGGGCACATGGTCCATTGCCAAAGGACGGTTTCCTGTTGTAAACCAATGATTTATCATTTTGAAACGGCTCTGCTGAAGTGGATTGAGACAGATGGAATCGGCCTTGATCTCGCGATTCATCGCAACGAACTTGCTTATCATGCCCGATGCATGGGTTCGTGAAACCTGTCTGCCTTCCGACACGAGGGCTTTCAAGTCAAGACATTCCTTGCAGAGAAGTTCATACCGGTTCAATCTTTCATCCATCTCAGGCTTTGTCACCATCTTTGGCTGACCATACAGGCCGGATGCCAGCAAAAAAAGGAAAATCCCACACAGAATATGTCTCAAAGCCGTTTTCATATCGTGCAAATTTAGCAAAAAAGCCTTATCTTTGAGAATTATATTGATGTCTTGACGGATTTTTTACACATATGCTCGGACCTTCAGGCTTTTTCTCTACCATAGGCGACACCGAATCTCCGGTATCTTCCAAGGATCTCGAAATCATTCATGATTCCGAGGCGGGATTCAATGTTCTCTACCGAGGAAACAAGAACGGAAGATTCTTTGTCTATAAGGCTCTGAAACAAGAATACCGTGGCAATCCATTCTACGAAGAACTTCTCAAAAAGGATTTCAATATAGGTTTTTCTCTGACCCATAGCGGCATCTGTCAGTACTACGGCATGGTCAATCTTCCGGATGTGGGCAACTGCATCGTGATGGAATGGATAGACGGATGCAGTCTCGAAGAACTGATGGCACGTGACAGAATCAGCAAGCCGCTGGCAGTAAAGATAATAAATGAATTGTGCGATGCGCTTGCCTACATGCACCGCAAGCAGGTGATCCATCGTGATCTCAAGCCGGAGAACATCCTCATCACCTACAACGGCAACAATGTGAAACTGATAGACTTCGGTCTTTCTGATGCGGATTCATATAATGCATTCAAGGCACCTGCAGGAACAAAGGTCTATGCTTCTCCTGAGCTTCTGACCGGAGGACATATCGACAGCAGAAGCGACATATGGTCATTGGGGGTGATAATAGGTGAACTTTCGGGACGGTACCGTCATGTCACAGCCAGGTGTATGGCGCGGGACAGGGACAGACGCTATTCCACGGCATCCGATGTGAAGGCGGCCGTACATTCGGCAGGGCGTTACAGACTCTTCAGGGCATTGTCTTATGTCGTACCGGCCTTTCTTGCCGCAGTCGGACTGTGGTGGCTTTTCGAGAATGTGGAATTGCCTGCAGGAAATGAAACTGTGACTGAAACGGAAGTCGTGATACCTTCCGATACAGTGGCGGCGGATGGTGCAGTTCCGGTACAAGCTCCGGTGCAGGTGTCTGTCCCGGTGCAGGAGTCTGTGCCTGCCATAGAAGGAAAAAAGGCCGCGGAATCCATTGATGCCGCAGCCCTTGAAGATCTTTTCAACGAAGCATCGGATATGCTTCTGTAAATATGAAATCAATCTACTTTCATGAGGTTTATGCCACCCTGCTGTCCTGCAATGTAGGATGGTGTGTATTCTCCGTTTCGCAGAATCTTTGATATGACAAGAGGATATTCGAGAATGACATTGGAAAGCTCGAAGCGGTCGCCCGGAAGAAGGTGGGAGTTTTCATTGCTGACCACTTCGAAATTGAAGTCTCCGAGGTAATCAAGCACCACTATCCTGTTCGGGGCCCATCCCAAGGTCACTTTCTGTCCCGGCTGCAGGGATGCGATGTCCAGA
>JAFUQW010000152.1 GCA_017472115.1 Bacteroidales bacterium
AGACAATTCTTCAAAGGCCGAGGTAATGATAACGGCAGTCAATACATATTTGGAAATGTCTATCAAAAAATCTGCGACTTTCTCCCAAATCGACAATTTTCTTCCTACTTCTTTTTTCATCGCAAAAATAATTTAAAAATGATTCCAGACAAAATTATATGAAGAAAGATTTGGTACCAAAATTCAGGATGTTGTTTTTCAAATACAACAGTAAGATTTTTCTTTTTTTTATTCTTTTTGCTTTTTTTTAATGTTTTTCGATGTGGCAGCGGCGACAGAAGTCACGTATGTTTTCTTCCAGGCGGGTGGTTTCTGAAGCGGGGAGCGCCCAGGCGAGGAATCGTTCGCGGATGTAGTTGACTGCCTGCTGTGACGGATGGCACATATCTTCTGCATAGAAACGGTAGTCGCGCAGCTCGTCCATCATTATTTCGTAGGCCGGGAAGTAATCAGCAGGAACCTGCTCGCTCTTGCCTGAGGCCCATGCCAACGCGTCTTCCACTCCGAGCAGCAGAGAAGCCTTGCTGACCTGATTGCCGTGCGCCCCGTCCTTGAAATGCCTTATAGGACTGACTGTGAATATGAATTCCTTCGGTCTTGTCGCGGCTCCGGAAGCATCGCTTCCCGAATTGCACAGTCTGATGATTTCTTTCAGTGCCTCTCCGGTCTGAGATGCCGTCAGGAACTCCCTTCGGAACTCCCCGGAAGGCCTTTTGAGACAGTTCGATACCACTCTGCCGGACTCCATATGTCTGAAGCACCAGCTGGTGCCGAGGGTTATGATGACCTTGTTGCATTCCCTGAAGAACTCTCTTGCCTGCTCTAAAGCGACATTTGCATCGTTGATGAATTCCTCTACGGAAGTTCTGGCGAAGGATGTATGGTGGCAGAACGAGCATATACGGGTATCTCCTGCCCCTATCTCGATGCAGTCCTCAGTGCCGAATGCCCTTTCGGAAATCATCAGTCTGACACTCTCCAGGAGCGAGACCGGGTTGTAAAGAGTGCCGAACGGATTGATGCAGACATCGAATCCGAAGTCTGCCAGCTGCTGTCCGATGTTGTCGGTGAAGCAGCTTCCCATCATCAGTATCTTGTCGTCGTATGAGATGCCGACCTTGCATGTCTCGTCAGCTACCGGGGTCTGTAGTTTCATGGGTAAAAGATTATTGTCACAAAAATAGAGAAAATGTCTTATCTTTGAAAGTTTTTAGACCCGATAGATTCATGTTCAGAACAAGATACGTATTACTCGTTTTGGCGCTGATGGCAGCAGCCTCTTTCGTAACTTATGCACTGCCCGGTAAGGATAAGGTGAACCTGACTTATGACCTTGATTTTGAGATGCGCTTTGACAACAGAGAGTTCTACAGAAGCCGTTTTTCAGAATCAATGACCATTTTCGGTGCCCGTCTCACGCCTTCTGTCGGTGTGCAGGTCGTCCAGGACAACGGTCTCAGGCACAGACTCATGGCCGGAATAGACGTGATGAAGGATTTCGGAGACTCGGCTGCGAACAGGGAATTCTTCCGCGAGCTCACCATATATTATAATGTGCAGAAGCAGGTCGGTGACAACGGGCTCGAACTCTACGCCGGAATATTTCCCCGCAAGCTTCTTGACGGCCGCTGGACTCAGGCTTTCTTCTCGGATTCCCTCTCATTTTATGACAACAATCTCGAAGGCATTCTTCTCAAGCTGAAGCGTCCTAAGGCGCATTTCGAACTTGGAGCCGACTGGATGGGACTGACAGGCGAATACCGCAGGGAGCGCTTCATGATTTTCTCAAGCGGAGAGGGACAGGTGCTGCCTTTTACAAGTTTCGGCTATTCATTTTATGTATATCATTATGCCGGCTCCAGAAAGGTAAGGGGAGTTGTGGACAACATTCTCATCAACCCGTACGCGGTTGTGGATATGGGTGAACCGACGGGAATGCAGCGCCTGAAACTGACCTTCGGATGGATCCAGGCCCTGCAGAACGACAGGAGGAACATAGGCCGATATGTTTTCCCCGGAGGAGGTGAGATCGATTTTGAGGCCGGCCATTGGAATCTCGGACTCCGCAACCGCATGTACATCGGCCGCGACCTCATGCCATATTACAACAGACTCGATGCAGGAGGCTTCAAATACGGCAGCAATGACCTCTATCTCGGAGATCCGTTCTATCGTGTCAATGACAGGGGAGAGGGAAAGGTAGGCACATACGACCGTCTTGAGATATTCTATGCACCGAAGATCGGGCGCTATCTGAGCATAAACATCTCGGCTATCCTGCATTTCAACGAATTCCACTATTCCGGCTTCCAGCAGATGGTGGGAGTCCGCTTCAATCTCAATGAATTGATAAACAGAAAAAGATAATGAAAAGACTCTCAGCATTTATTGCAGCTCTTGCCCTTCTGGCTTCATGCTGCGGTCCGAAGGACGGCGAATACACCTTCTGGATCCTTACGACCAATGATGTTCATGGCCACTATTTCGATTCCCTCTATGTTTCAGACGGGACGGCTCCGGCCTTGACCAATGTCTCATGGTATGTTGACAGCATAGGGACTGTTGTCGGAAAGGAAAATGTCATCCTTATAGATGCCGGTGACTGTCTCCAGGGCGACAATGCTGCATATTATTTCAATTATATAGACACGGAGTCAGAACATCTGTTCGGCCGAATGATGGAGTATGTCGGCTATGATGCAGTGGTTGTCGGCAACCACGACATCGAGACCGGTCATGATGTATATGACCGTCTTGTGAAGGAGATGGATGTGCCTTTCCTTGCAGCCAATGCCATCCGTACGGACAACGGCAAGGCATATTTTCAGGAATATGTCACTCTGAAACGCCAAGGCCTGAACATCACCATCATCGGCTTCACCAATCCGAACATCAAGAGCTGGCTGTCTCCTCTTCTATGGTCAGGAATGACTTTCGACTCTCTTCTTCCTTTCGCCCAGCAGACTGTTGACCGGATTGTCGCCAAGGAAAAGTCTGACGTTGTCATCGTGGCAATTCATGCCGGAACAGGCCGTGGAGATGGTGCATCCCTCGAGAATCAGGGGCTTGATCTCTTCAACAGTCTTGAGGGGGTTGACTTTGTCGTATGTGCTCATGACCATCGTCCGGTGACTCATATGGATGATGACATCTGCCTTATAAATGCGGGCAGCCACTGCCGTAATATCGGAATGGGAACTATTACTCTTAAGGTAGAAAGCGGAAAGGTGGTGTCGAAGAAACTTGATGCCGACCTGATTCCGGTGGATGTGAAGAATGTCGATACTCAGATGCAGGCTGCTTTCCATGAGGATTATCTCGCGGTAAAGGATTTTACCTTGATGGAAGTGGGCGAGCTCAAGACTGACCTTCATACAAAGGATGCGTACAGGGGAATGTCGGACTATGTCAACCTCATCCATACCTTGTCGATAGGTTGCACTCCGGCCCAGATCTCATTTGCCGCCCCTCTGACATTCAACGGATCCGTAAAAGCAGGGGTCCTGCTTTACAATGACCTCTTTACAATCTATCCGTATGAGAACCAGCTCTTTGTCGTGAAGATGACAGGTGAGCAGATAAAGAATTATCTGGAGTACTCCTACGACATGTGGATCAATACCATCAGTTCGCCGAAAGAGCATCTTCTCAAGATCCGTCAGGCCGGAGATCCACGCACCGGACAGGCACGATGGTCCTTTGTGAACGCATCATATAATTTCGATTCTGCTGCAGGACTCAACTATCTGGTAGATGTCACCAAGCCATACGGTGAACGTGTGATCATCAGCACACTTGTCGATGGTTCAGCCTTTGACCTTGCTGCAGACTATAATGTCGCGATGACTTCATATCGCGCAAGTGGCGGTGGAAACACCATGCGCGAAGGTGCGGGGATCGACACCGGCAGGATAGACGACCTCGTCGTGGAGTACTATCCTGAGATCCGCAACATCCTGTATGATTACCTCAAGGAGCACAGGACCATCGATCCTGCAGTCGTCGGAGATCCTTCAGTGATCGGTTCATGGAAGTTCGTTCCGGAATCTATGGCTGAGAAGGCCCTCGATCGTGACATGACCCTTCTCTTTCCTCTTTAATCCTGGCGCCTAACTCTCTGACCAGCAGAGCAATACATATAAATCGCTGCTGTATTTCTACAGCAGCGATTTATATATATTGCGTTGAAAACCAGCAGTTTAAGTGCCAGCGGCCTAAAGCAGTCCAAGAAGCTTTGTGCGGGAGAGCATGCAGGCACCGATCGGACCGGCCTTCTTCCCGAGTTTCGAGAATTTGATAGTGGTGTCTTTGTTGATCATGTTGAGGGAGTGCTTCTGTATGGCGCTCTTGATAGGGAGGAGAAGGTATTCCTTTGCTGCAGAAACTCTTCCTCCGATCACGACCAATTCCGGATTGAATATGTTTATCAGTCCCGCAATAGCCCTTCCTAAGGTGCTTCCGACTTTTTCCACCGTTTCTATTGCCAGCACGTCTTCCTCTTCTACCGCTGCCATGATGTCCTCGAGACTGATTTCCTCATTGGCGTTGAACTTGTCAGAAAGAGAGGACGACCTTCCTTCACGAAGCTTTTCCATGATCATTCTGTGCAGGGCTGATCCCGATGCTCCGGTCTCAAGACATCCGGTCTTTCCGCACTGGCAGATCTGGTCGTTGTCTAACAGAGGAAAGTGTCCTATTTCACCGGAAAAGCCCGATTTGCCGTATGAAAGTTTGCCGTCTATGATCATGCCCATTCCGAGGCCCCATGCGACGTTGAGAAAGAGCATGTTCTTCTCGTTGTTCGCGACTCCGCATATATATTCCCCGTAGGTCATTGCCCTGGAGTCGTTCTCTACGAATACAGGTGTCTGAAGCTCGTCTTCAAGAAGAGATGCAATCGGTCTGTCCTCACCGATGAAATAAGTGAAGCAGTATCCGGTTTCGTTGTTGACTCGACCTGAGAGGTTGACTCCATATGCTCTGACCCTGTCTTTTTCGATCCCGATCTTATGCAGATGTTCAAGCACTCCGTGGCATAATGATTTGAGTGAAGTGACGGAATTTTCAAGTACGAACGGTATGTCTTCCTGTATATCGACGGTATGACCCTTGAAGTTGGTCACGGCTATGCTGATGTCATTACGGTGGACATCGATTCCGACAAAGTACCCTGCGTATGGATTCAGACCATAGATGCTCGGCCGTCGTCCTCCGTTTGTACCTTGCTTGCCCATATCTTCAATGAAACCTTCTTCAATCAGTTCTCCGACGGATTTGGTTATGGTAGGGATGCTTGTGCCGAGCTCCTTGCTCAGGTCGGCTATGCTGTAATCTCCGTCGTTGATGCAAAGTCCCAGTATCTTCTGCTTGAGGATGGCGTTCTTGCCGTCGATGTTATTCAGGAATGAACCGTTCATAGTCTTGTGTGGTTAGGCTTATCCTGCAAATATAGTGAATTATTTTCTATTGTTCCAGTATGCTTCGATTTCCTCAAGTGTCTTTCCTGTCGTTTCGGGCACAATCTTCCACATGATGAGCATATAAGGCACGCACATGGCTGCGAAGATGAAGAATGTTCCTGCCTGGCTCCATCCGAGGAGTACAGGAGTAAGCTGTCCGATGAGGTATGTACCGATCCAGAGAGCAAAGCCGGCTATGGACATTGCACGTCCGCGTACGCTGTTCGGATACATTTCCGAAAGGAGTACGAATACGATGGCCGAGATCGAAATAGCACAGCAGAATACGTATGCAAGGAAGAATGTGAGCATGAAACCGTTGCCGAGTCTGAGTTCCGCGCCCCAAGCAAAGTAGATTCCGATGGCGAGAAGGCAGATGATCATGCCGGATACTCCCCAGTAAATCAGCTGCTTGCGGCCCACTCTGTCGATGATGAACACTGCAAGGACTGTCGTAACGCAGTTGACCACGCCTACAAGTACGGTTGAGAACATAGGATTTTCGAATCCTGCTTCAGAGAAGATCTTAGGACCGTAGTAGAGCACTGCGTTCACTCCCATGAACTGTCCGAGGATGGCGATTGCACTTCCGACTATGACGGCAAGAAGGATTCCCGGCTTGAGAAGGTCGGACCATTTGCCCTTTGTCTCTCCCTTGAGTGATGCGTTTGTGACTTCGATTTCTTCCTTCACCTCAGCTTCAGAAGCGTAGATCTTGCTGAGGACGGCTGATGCCTTGTCGAGCTTTCCGTTGACGATAAGCCACTTAGGGCTTTCAGGGATGAAGAATATGATGAAGAAGAAGAGGAGGGCAGGAATTGTCTCGCTTCCGAGCATTCCGCGCCATGCCTCTGTGTGCATGATCTTCTGCCACAAGGTGAGATCTGCCGTATTGAGCGCCAGTGAAGAGTCTATGTTCGAGTCGATCAGCCAGTTCATCAGATAAGCCAGAAGGAATCCTACGGTCACTGCGAGCTGATAGAGTGATACGAGTGTTCCGCGGATCCTGGCCGGTGATACCTCTGATATATATATAGGAGAGACGATTGATACGATACCGATGCCGATACCTCCGACAATTCTGTATGCGACGAGGCCGTCAAAGCTGCCGCAGACAGCGCATCCGATTGCCGAGATGCTGAAGAGAGCCGCAGAGATGAGCATTGTCAGCTTTCTTCCGAGATAGTCGCTGAGAGAACCGGCCACGAGTACGCCCGCAATCGATCCTATGAGGGCGCAGCCTACATACCAGCCTTCCTTTATGTCAGAAAGGGCGAACTGGTTTTTTACGATCTCGGTAGTGCCGGAAATCACGGCAGTGTCATATCCGAAGAGTATTCCTCCGATGGCCGCTACCACGGCCATGAAGATCACATATCCTAAGGTGTTTTTCTGTTTCATAAGTCGTCATTGCCGGCTTGACCGGCAATCTCTATAAAATTAAATATTAAAGTATTCTCTATATCTGTTATAAAGGTTACCCGCAGCTCCATAGACCGACTGCGGACTCATGAAGTGAGGGAACTCGAAGGTGATGGCCTTGTCGTATCCGCAGCGCTTCGCAGCCTCGAGCTTGAGACGGAGCTTGTCGAACTTGATAGGGAGGAAGTTGATAGGCATGTCACGGTCGAATGTCTCTGCGTTGGTCCAGCACTGCATACCGTATCTGTCCGCGAGCTTCTTGTTGACGCTGAAGAATGCGTCAAGCTCGTCATAGTCGATATGTCCGTCCTGGAAGGCTACCGCGTCAACCACGTCGTGGATTCCTGCGAATATCTGGTTCCACTCCTTCTCGTGCTGGTCAACTGACACGGCGTTGTCGTTGACTGCCTTGTTCGTGCCCATGATGGCCTTCTTTCCGTCGATCCATGGTGAAATGAACACCGGCATTCCTCCTGAAACATCCTTGCACTGCTTTCCCATCGCATGGAATGCGTCAACAGCGCCGATGGTGTCGCGGCTGATCTCCGTGCTGATATACCATCCTCCGAAGCTGTCGTACTTCTCACCGTACATCTTCCATACCTCGTCGATGACGAACTTGTTGTCCTCGATCTCGTGGCTCATGTCCTTGGTGTCCCAATATACTCCTGAGTCATAAAGTCCGAGGTAGAACTTCATGCCGTGCTTCTGCGCCAGACGGCAGAACATGTCGATCAGATCGACCGAAGGCATATAGCATCCCTTCTTTAATAAATAAGGTGAAGGGTAGGTGATGAACTTGCGGTATCCGCAACGGATGTCGATCACTGTGTCGATTCCGATTTCCTTCATATATGCGAAGTCCCGGTCCCATTCCTTCTCACCCCAGTTCTGGTGAGGGATGTCGTGTGAGATCTCGTCAAGGAAGGTTCCTGTGATACGGAGTCCGTTGTCTTTTGGTACTATCAGGCCGCCTGCCGAGGTGTCAAGTACGGATTCCTCTTTTGGCGCGCATGAATTGAGAAGTGACGGAGCCACGAGTGCTGATGCACCTCCGATGGCCATGGTCTTTAGAAAGTCTCTGCGGTCAGTCATTTTATCTGATTTTTAGTTGTTTGCATTATTACGGCACAAATATAATTAAATAATTATTAAATAAACTCTAAAAGTTTTTAAAAATTTTTAAAAATATTTAGGTAAAAAGGCTTGATTTTATAAAAATAGTTATATTTTTGCATGTTAAAAGTAAACTATAATGAAGAAACTTACTCTATTAGCAACTGTTCTTTCAATTGTCACCCTGATGGCGTCATGTGCAAATCAAGCTGATAATAAGGAAGTTAATCACAATTATATGTGGTTTGACTGTGAGGCTAACTATGCCACCCTTTCACATCCGGACTCTATAAGGTTCTACCTAGGCAAGTGCAAGGACCTCGGATTCGGCAATGTCGTTGTCGATGTGAAGTCCATCATGGGCGAGGTGCTTTATGACAGCGAGATCGCTCCGTATATGGGCGATTGGGAAGGCGTGACCCGCTCTCGTGACTATGACATGCTCGGATATTTCATCGAGTACGGTCATGAGATGGGCCTCAAGGTATTCGGCTCCCTAAATGTATTTGCCGGCGGACACAATTATTTCGACCGCGGTGTCGTTTATATCGACAAGGCCGCATGGCAGTCGATATGCTACCACAACGGCAAGCTTACGCCTATCTCCGAGATCAAGACCAACTACAACTGCATGATGAATCCTTCGAATCCGGAGGTGCAGGAATATCAGATCGAAATCCTGAAGGAGTTCGCACGCAAGTATCCTGAGGTTGACGGACTCATTTTCGACCGCGTACGTTATGACGGAATCACTGCCGATTTCAGCGAGCTCTCGAAGAAGCAGTTCGAGGAATATGCAGGTGTCACAGTGGAGAACTTCCCTGAGGACATCCTCAGCTGGTATGACGAGAACGGAAAGCTCAGAGACAGCTGGGTTCTCGGAAAATATGCAAAGCAGTGGATCGAGTGGCGTGCAGGCGTGATCCATGATTTCGTGGAGAAGGCTCATGCGGCCCTCAAGGAGATCAATCCTGACCTTATCATCGGTGACTACACCGGTGCATGGTATCCTACATACTGGCAGCTTGGCGTGAACTGGGCAAGCAAGGATTATGACCCATATCAGGTGCCTGAGTATCAGTCCTGGGCTACTGAGAACTACCATAAGACCGGATATGCAGAGATGCTGGATGTCTATATGACAGGTCTTTATTATACAATGATCACAAAGGACGATGTTGACAAGGCTACAGGTGTTGTCGGCCAGCGCAGCGAGGCAGGAATGGACAACAGCCTCACATACTGCTACAGCGTAGAAGGCGGCGCGGAGATTGCCAGATCAATCACCAAGGGCGTTGTTCCTGTTATCGGATCGATATATGTCGAGCAGTATCTCGGTGACTTCACTCCTTTCCGTCCTGCAGTGGAGCAGGCTCTCAAGAGCACAGAAGGTGTGATGATCTTTGACATCGTGCATCTCAACAAGCACAAGCTCTGGGACGAGCTTGAGGCGGCTATGCAGACAGCAAAATAATTAACAATTAAAACTATAGCTTAATGAAATCGATTTTCAGAAATCTGCTGGTTTCGTCGATTCTTTTCCTGGGGGGGGCAGCTTTTCTTAATGCTCAGCCTTCTGTTCAGGGTAAGGTGACGGACGCAGACGGACTGCCTCTTCCGGGAGTAGCTGTCCTTGTCAGCGGTACTACAAACGGTACCATGACGGATGATGACGGAAATTATTTTCTTTCCGGACTTAAGAAAGGTGATGTCATTCTTTTCACAAGCCTCGGTATGGGAGACCAGACATTCGAATGTAATGGAAAGCTTTCAACTCTTGATGTCACCATGACCGAAGATGCGACCTTCCTTGAAGAGACAATCGTCGTGGGTTACGGTGTGCAGAAGAAGTCTTCGATGACATCTGCCGTTTCAGCGATGAAGGGTGACGAACTCCTCAAGGCACCTGCTACCAACGTGTCACAGCTCCTCGCAGGTAAACTTTCCGGAGTGTCATCAGTTCAGGAGTCAGGTGAGCCGGGTCTCGACCAGGCTACTCTCCGTATCCGTGGTGCACAGTATGGAGCTAAATATGTTGTGGATGGTTTCCCTGTTGATGACATCAATGACATTGATCCTTACGATATCGAGAGTATCTCGGTCCTCAAGGACGGTGCTTCTGCTGCGGTATATGGCCTTCAGGCAGCCAACGGTATCATCATCATCACCACTAAGAAGGGTCAGGCAGGTAAGCCGAAGATCACTTATAACGCTACTTTCGGTGCATCCATGAATGCAAACTTCCCTGAGTTCATGGACGGTCCTCAGTTCGCATACTATTATAATGTGGCCGACATGATGGACAAACTTGCCTCAGGTGCAATTGCGAGTGAAACGGATTATGTTCCTGTCTATACAAAGGAGCAGGTCGAGATGATGACCAACGGCGATCCGACAGACGGATGGGACAATGTGAATTATATTGACAAGGTATTCGGTACCGGCTTTACGCAGAAGCAGAACATAACTGTCCAGGGCGGTAATGAAAAGTCAAAATATTTCGCATCATTCGGTTATCTCGGTCAGGAAGGTAATATCGACAACTTCAGCTACGACAGATATAATGTACGTACCAATCTCGAGTCACAGCTGGCCAAGAACTTCAAGTTCACAATGGGACTTTCCGGCGTGTATTCTAAACGTCAGACTCCTGGCTATGCTGCAGGTGGTACAGACGCAGATTCTAACCTCGGTGAGACAGGCTGGCTTTCCATCGCGAGCCAGACCATCATCATGCACCCTTATCTTCCTGAGACTTACAACGGCATGTACACTGCCACTCTCAAGAAGAACACATCTCTTCCTCAGTCTCCTTTTGCTGCGATCTATGAGTCAGGCTACAAGAAGAACCGTTCAATCGATGTGTCTGCGAATGCGACCCTTTCATATGATGTTCCCGGCGTGAAGGGGCTTCAGCTCAAGGTTTCAGGTGCTTTTGATTACGGTGCTTCGATGGACAAGAATCTCAATACTCCATACACGGTCATGTCATTTTCAGATGGCGTATGGTCAGAGAAGGCAGACCCTCGCGGAACAGGTAACGGAGTCAATCTCGGTGAGGGAACTTCGTACTATCAGAGAATGACAGGTCAGGGAGGAATCTCTTACAGCAATACCTTCGGCAAGCATTATATCGATCTCCTTGCTCTTGCAGAAATCAATGACTACAGGTCAAATGCTCATTCTGCATATGCAAAGCTGCTTCCTTTTGCTTCACTTCCGGAACTGAGCTTCGGTCAGCCTACTGATTCTCCGATTTCAGGTAAAAGCGATGCTTCACGTTCTGCAGGTTATGTGTTCCGTGCCCGTTACAACTGGGACGAGAGGTATCTTGCCGAGTTTACCGGACGTTATGACGGTTCATACAAGTTTGCCGGCATGCGTGAGACCCGTTGGGGATTCTTCCCTTCGGCATCAGTTGCCTGGAATCTTTCGAAGGAGCCTTGGATGGCTGACTTCGCAGCTCTCGATGATTTCAAGATCCGCGGTTCAGTCGCTTTGCTTGGAAACGACCTTGGAACAAATCCGTATATGTTTGCAAACAACTATTCCAAGTATGATTATCAGGTGATTTACGGAAACGGCTCTGTAAATCCTGCTTACAAGGACTCAGGTATTGCAAATGTCGATCTTACATGGGAGAAGAGTCTCTCTTACAATGTCGGATTCGACCTCAGTCTCTGGAACGGCAAACTCTCTGCCGAGATCGACGGATTCTATAATTATGTATTCGACATGCTCACGGCTCAGTCATCCGGCTACCCTTCTTCAATGGGTGGATATTATATGTCTTACATAAATCATAATGCATATGATACCAAGGGTGTTGACGTCCTCATCGCTCACAGGAATCACTTCATGCTCGGCGGCAAGCCGTTCCAGTATGGAATCAGTGCTACAGTAACATATGCAAGAAGCCGTTGGCTCATATATCAGGATGAGCCTAATACACCTGACATTCAGATGGTTGTAGGCACTCCTCTCGGAGCTATCATGGCATGGACTGCAGACGGTCTGTACAGAAGCGAAGAGGAAATCGACAATTCTGCTTGGTACGGTACCCGTCCTTGCGTCGGCGACATCAAGTATGTCGATCTCAATGGAGACGGAAAGATCGACTGGGACGATAGAGGAAAGGTCGGACGTACTAACCGTCCGGAGCTTACATACGGTCTCAACCTTGACTTCGCATGGAACGGCATCGATTTCAATGCACAGTTCACCGGCGGTGCTCTCTTCGACGTATCGCTTACAGGTACATACTATAACTATAATGATGACAATACCGTATGGACTCAGACCTTCAAGGAAGGTGCAAATTCACCGTTATTCCTTGTCGAGAATGCATACAGCATCTATAATCCGGACGGTACATTCCCTCGTATGACTCTTGGAGCTCCGGGTCATGGCGGTGATAACGGTCTTGCATCCACATTCTGGCTCCGTGACGGTACATATGTCCGTCTCAAGACTGCACAGATCGGATATACATTCCCGTCAAGGCTTACAAGCCGCATCAATATCGAAGCACTCAGATTCTTTGTGGAAGGCCAGAACCTTTTCACAATCGACGGACTTCCTGAGGGTATCGACCCAGAGTCTCCGGGCGTGAACAACGGTTACTATCCTCAGCAGCGCCTTGTCATGGGTGGAATTACTCTTACTTTCTAAACAGACATGAAAATGAAAACATTATATAAGGCAATCATTACAGCGGTGATGGCATTGGGCATGTCCTCGTGTACATCATTCCTCGACATGACTCCGACCGACAGGGTCAGCGACAAGGTCATGTGGGAGACCACAACCAATGCCGAGTACCATGTGAACTATCTCTATTCTTATGTTTATGATGTCCTTCTTGGACAGAGTAAAGTGGGTCTGACGGAGTCATTCACCGATATGCTCAAGTACGGCTCATACAACTACAACTCGATGTGCTTCATTCCGAGTGAACTCTCTTATGGACTTGCGACTACATTGACCGCCTCTTATGTTGATGCATATCTCGGCACATGGGCATCGTGGTATCAAGGCATCATGAAGACCAACAATGCGATATCATGTCTTTACAAATACGGTCAGATGTCTGACGAAGACAAGGTACGTCTTGAGGCAGAGCTCAAGTTCATCCGCGCATATCTCTACTTCGACCTTGTAAAGAGATATAAGGACATCATTCTCTACGATGAGAATATGGTGAACTATGCGAAGGACAAGGCCATCAGTTCAGAGGCTGAAGGATGGGACTTCATCCAGTCCGATCTTGAATTCGCAGCTGCTAACCTTCCTGAGAAGGCTGCTGCCGCAGGTCGTCTTGACAAGGGTGCCGCATGGGCACTGCTGTCACGTACCATGCTCTATGCCGAGCGTTGGGAAGTAGTAAAGACAGCTGCAGAGGAAGTCGGGAAACTCGGTTATACACTTGAAGCCGATTATGCTGACGCCATCAACAATGATACTGCGGAAGGCAATGTAGAAGCCATCCTTCAGTATCACTTCGACAGGACAAGCAATGTAACTCACTCATACGACTTCTATTATACTCCGGGAGGTGACTACACCATTTACGGCGAGGCCGGTGGCGGATATGGTACTCCAACGCAGGAAATGGTTGAGTCTTATGAACTTGCTACGGGTGGTTTCCCTGATTGGACAGCTTGGCATGGTACAACTACAGAGACTCCTCCTTACGCTGAACTCGAGCCTCGTTTCCATGCTACCATACTTTATAACGGTGCGCAGTGGAAGAATCGTACTATCGAGCCTTTCGTAGGCGGTGCTGACGGATGGTGCCAGTGGAACATTGAGCGTGAGCCTAAGGGCCGTACTACCACCGGCTACTATCTCCGCAAGATGGTGGATGAGGATCACGATGTGATCGCATTGTCAGGAAGCACACAGCCTTTGACTGTCCTCAGATATGCAGAGGTGCTTCTCAACAAGGCTGAGGCATGCTATCATCTCAATGATGTGGCAGGTGCAAATGCTGCAGTGAAGGCTGTCAGAGCCCGAGTAGGTCTCTCATACACAGACAAGTCCGGTTCTGCACTCTGGGCAGCGATCCGTCAGGAACGCAGGGTGGAACTTGCATACGAAGGACTCTGGTATTGGGACCTCCGTCGTTGGGAAGTTGCGCATAAACCTTACCCTGAGGGACTTACCGGCTATCAGCAGCACGGACTCAAGATAGAGAGCAACGGTGACGGCACATTCACATATACATACGTGTCAGTTGACGACCAGAACAGGAACTTCCCTGAGAAGATGTACCGTTTCCCAATGCCTTCAGGCGAACTTGACAACAATGCGCTTGTGGAACAGTATCAGGAGTGGAAATAATTAAAATCGAATGAATATGAAGAAGATATATTATCTGATATTTGCTTTCGCTCTTGCTGCCTTTGCTTCTTGTCAGGAGCCGCAGTATATCGAGCCTACAGCAGACCGTCAGGGCATCACCAGTCTGACTGCATATTTCACAAGCGGCAAATATGTGGATCAGCAGATCGCCAAACTTGACGTGACCGATGAGAATATGGATTACTATCTCATCGAGATCCCATGGTTCTTCCCTGAGGAGTCAGAGGATCCGACTTCCATCTATATGTCAAGCCTGAGGATCAGGGCAGAACTTGCTCCGAACTGCAAGATCGATCCTCCTTTGACTATACTCGACCTAAATCAGGAGAATGTCTTTACATTCACAAACAATAAGGGCGAGAGTCGTCCGATCACCATTACAGGTAAGAGAACAAAGTCAAGAAAGTGCAATCTCATGACTTTTGCACTTACCGACCCTTATCGTATCGACGGATTTATCAATGACGATACTCAGGAGATCTATCTCTTTACAGTCGATGACCTTGACGGATTCAGTGCAGAGGCTTCGGCATGTGCTCATGCTACGATCACGACAAACCTTTCTGTAGTCAAGAACTACAATAATGAACAGGAAGTTACTGTCGTTGCTCAGGATGGAGAGACAACATGCACTTACAAGGTAGTAAAGAAATATCCGAGCAAGATTCCTTATGGATTCCGTGACGGGTCTGTACGTCAGCTCTTTAATTTCGAGCCTGTAAGCCGTCTCGGTTTCCCTGAATATACTGCAACAGTATATCCTTCTCTTGCTTCCATTGAAGGATATCTCATAGTTTCTCTCGGTGACGGTACGGCACCTGTATATCTCGACGGTCTTACCGGAGCCATGAAGGGTAATATCAATGCAGGATCTGTCGCTGTAGCTGCCATAACCAATGATGAAGGCGGCAACCTCATCATTTCAGATCATGCAGAGTCTCACGGTACCTGCAATATTTACAGGACCAGGTCTGTGAATACTGCACCTGTGCTTTTCCATTCATTCGAGAATGACACTGATGTACCTGTAGGATACAACCTTAAGGTTCACGGCAATATTGACACTGATGCTGTCATAATCATTACTCATGAGGGTATCGCAGGTGTAACCGAGACAAGCAAATATACAAGAATCGTTGTAAGCGGCGGTGCCGTCGTCTCTACGGAGACCGTTGACCTTTCAGGTCTCGGCCTTGCTTGGGGAGCAGCTCCTACCAATGGTGCGAAGGTGGTTTCCGTGTCATCAAAGCCGGAAGACGGTGTGATGCTATGCTACTATTCAGACAATACCATCACTTATGTGAATGGTAACGGTGCGATCGCGGCACAGCTTCCTCTCGAAACTCTGGACGTAACCACCAACTACAACACCAATGTGATGGAGGCCAAGACCTATAACAATGCCATTTATGCTATCCATCTGACTACGAGCCACTTCCCTATGTGGGGTATCGGACCTCAGTTGAGAGTCTTTGATGCTTCAACTCCTACATCAATCAAGGAAGGTGCGACTGTCATTGCCGATACTGCCATAGAGTGGTTCCAGACTGCTGCACAGGGTTGTGCTGCCGCTGATGTAGTTCTTGCTCCATCTGCCGACGGTTTCAAGGCTTATATCTATTACTTCGACCACAATGCCGGTGTGATCGGCGGTTATGTGGCTGACTGTATCGATATGTAACAGATGAGTACTTTGCTGATGATATTTGCTGTCGCTGTCCTCGCGGTTTCATGCGAGGGCGGTGACAGTAATGTACAGGACTGGCCTTGGGATGATCCTGAGGTTGAGATTCCCGAGGAGCAGCCTGAAGATATTCCGGTGGAGGATGCCACGCTCGACAAGTGGTCGGATGTGTCTTCCGGTTACGGTGATCTTCCGGACTACATTAAGGTCTATAAGTCTCCTGAAGCATTGGAAGGCAAGAAAGCAGTCGCTTATATTGCACTTGCCGACATGAATTCAGCAGAATGGGATATATGGAGCATCAGGGATCCGGAGATGGACGGAACAGAAGATGGGTTCAAGACTCCTTCGACGGTGTATGCTGAGGAAAACTGGCCGATTATCATCAATGCCGGATTCTTCTATTCATCAGGCGGCCTGAATTATTCCTCCAGTCTTGCTGTCCGTGATTCGGAAGTACTTGCATACAACATCAATTATGCTTCCGAGGACTGGGTCAAGATGTATTATCCTACCAGGGCTGCCTTCATGGAGACAGCAGACGGTGATTTCGATGCATGCTGGACCTACAGGACATGGGACAATCACTATATGTATTCCGAGCCTGCTGCCAACACATGGGATGAAAAGCCAGCTTCGCAGCCATCCGCAGAATATCCGGAAGGTGCCAAGGAATTTGCTGCCGTTACTGCCATGGGTGGAGGCCCTCTCCTTATCGACGGAGGTAAGTTCCGCGATACATTCGTAGAGGAACTTTTCAACGGTACCTCGGGTATCGGACCGGACAGCGATCAGCCTCGTACTGCCATAGGTGTCACTTCTGACGGAAAAATGGTTCTATTCGTGTGTGAAGGCCGTCAGATGACCGAGGGTGTGGCTGGCCTGACGACAGCTGATGTGGCGAATGTTCTTCTCGATCTCGGCTGTGTGGAGGCCATCAATCTCGATGGCGGCGGATCAAGCTGCATGCTGGTTTGCGGCAAGGAGACAATCAAGGTTTCTGATGGCTCACAGAGGGCTGTGGCCAGCACTATAATGATAAGATAGATATGGATCTGATTAAGAAATTATTTGTTTTTGCGGCTTTTGTGCTTTTAGTCTCATGCGATGAGGATCCTGTGAATCCGTGGAATCCGAATTGGGACGGGCCCGGTCAGGATACGACTCAGACCGAGAAGCCTGATACAACCGATACTCCTGTTCCTCCTCTCGATCCGGAAAAGAAGGAAGCCAAGGCACGTATGGTATGGATCGACGCGGCGGCCAACTTCAAGGATTATGCAAATGACAAGGACAGGATCGCACAGGATATGGCCCGCATCAAGGAGACCGGCTTTACCGGAGTGATCGTCGATGTCAGGCCGACCAATTCAGGTGTTCTCTTCAATTCTTCGACAGAACCTGCCTTGAAGAGGGTTGATGCATGGGTTACAGGCGGTTATAAATGGCTTCAGCGCACTGCTTCGTTTGATTATCTTCAGGCTTTCATAGATGCCGGGGAAGAAGTCGGACTTGATGTGTTCGCGAGCATCAATACCATGATCGGCGGATGCCTGTGTCCTTACGGACTCGGTGAAGACGGCATCCTTTACAATGATCCTGACAAGAAGTCATGGGCTACTGTAATCAATACTGCTGACGGGCTTGTGAATTCCCTTTATCTGGAGGATTCAGGTGCCAGGTTCCTCAATCCTGCTAACGATGAGGTCGTGGAGTACCTTCTCCGTCTCCTTGCGGATCTTGCAGCATATGATATAGACGGAATCATTCTTGACCGCTGCCGTTATGATGATTACGAGCTTCAGAGTGATTTCTCGGATGTGTCACGCAAGAAGTTCGAGGAATATATCGGTGAGGAAGTCAAGAACTGGCCTTCAGACATCTTTGCTCCCGGGGCTGAAGATATAGACAATCCGGCTACTACGATGCAGAGGAAGTGGATGGAGTTCCGTGCAAAGAACATTCATGATTTCATTGAAAAGGCTTCTGAAAAAGTGCATTCGGTCAATCCTGATATCCGCTTCGGTGCATATGTGGGTGCCTGGTATTCAAGCTATTATTATTCCGGAGTAAATTGGGCAAGCCCGAATTACAATGCCCGCAATTCCTATACATGGGCATCTGAGGACTATAACAGGTACGGTTATGCCGATCATTGTGACATAATGATCATCGGTGCATATGCATCCACCAAGTCTATTTATGGCAGCAGCGAGTGGACGATGGAGGGATTCTGCAAGAGGGCTCAGACTCTCTTTGCCGACGATGTTCCTTTCATTGGCGGTCCTGATATCGGAAACTCTTCCGGATTCCCGGACGGCGGTCAGGGTCATCTCATGCCTGATATAGTCGATGCCTGCATCAATGCCTCGACTGAAGGAATGTTCTTCTTCGATCTGTGCCATATCAAGATGTATGACTATTGGGATGATATCAAGAAGGCATTCGATCAATATCTGGAAACACTTTAAAACTCATACTAATCATTTTTTACTAATTTTTTTAAACATGAAAAAGATTGCTTTGTTTTTGATGGCAGCATTCGCTTTTGCTGCTTGTGAGGAAGAGTTCGTTCCTCATCTCGATTTCCCTCCAACAGAGGTGACAATCCCTACTGCAGGTACAGAGAACCTTGAAGAGCCTGTTACTGTCGCTTTCACAGCAAATGCAGCCTGGACTGCAGCTCTCACAGGTGAGGGTGTTGAAGAGTGGCTTTCAATCTCTCCAAAGGAGGGTCAGGCAGGTGATGCTGTAATCACACTTGCAGCTCTTGCGAACACATCAAAAGAGAACCGCACTGCTACTCTTGAGATCACTGTTCAGGGCATGGAGCCTGCTCTCGTTACTGTAACTCAGCTTCAGAAGAATGCTATCGATGTTAACGCAAATGATGCTTACACAGTATCTTTCAAGGGTGGTTCTGTTGAGGTAGAAGTTGGTTACAATGTTGACTATACTTATGATGTGGTTTATGAAAAGGATGTTGATCCTTGGCTTGCTGAGACAAAGGCTTATGCTACAGACAAACTCACCTTCACTGCATCTGAGCAGGTAGTCAACGCACCGAAAAGAACTGCTTCTCTCTATGTTTACAGTGAACTTGGAGTTGTAAAGGTCGTTACAATTACTCAGGAGGCTTGGAGCCCTGTACAGTGGTCTAACTCACTTACCGAGCTTGGTGCAGCTGCAGGACGCGTAGGTGTTGCCGCTGTAGGTGACAAGGTTTACTTCACAGCAAACGGTGAACTTTGGGCAGCTGACGCAGCTACCGGTGAGAACGCTCAGAAGGTTGCTCTTCCTGACGGATTCGTGGCTGGTGGTGTTCATGTTGACGATGCCGGCAACCTTATGGTTTCTGGTCCGGATGTAGCATATGCAAATGGTGGTCAGCTCCAGCTCTACAAGGTTGCCGCTGATGGTACTTACACTCTTCTTGTTGACTACAACGTAGCTAATTTCTACTCGACTGAGATGGGTAACTTCCGTGTGAAGGGTGATATCACTAAGAATGCTCTCATTGCAGCTTATGTATGCGACGGTGGCGGACATGCTCTCCTTTGGGAGGTTAAGGATGGCGCAGTTTCAGCTCTTCCTTATATCGACCTCGGTGACGGTTCATGGGATGCATCAACTGGTGTTGTAGCTCCGGCTGGCGCTTCACTTGCTGACGGTCTCTTCGCGATCACTTATGGCGGTCCTTGGTCTTACAACCTCTACTACTATGATGGTGCCGAGTGGGCTATGACTTGGGAGTCACCTGCAACCTGGATGGAGAACTTCAACTGCATCTCTACAACTGAGATTAACGGAGTCAAGTATCTTGCCCTCACAATGTCTTGCCACTTCGATTATGACTACACTGATATCGTAGTTCTTGATGTAACTGATCCTAAGGCAGCTAAGGAGGTATTCAAGATCCAGATGAACTTCCACACTGTGAATGCAGCCGGTCTTACATACTCTGATATCTTCATCAAGGGTGAGGACGGCAAGCTCGCAGCTTATGTTGTAGATCCTTGGATGGATACTGTTGAGAAGTATCTCTTCCCGCTTCAGTAATCATTAAAACCTAAACCATGCAGCCGGGGCTGCTCTCCGGCTGCATTAACAATAAAAAATCATTATCATGGATTTCAAGAAACTGGCATCACAGTACAAGAGTGAACTGTTTGATAGCTTCCTTCCTTTCTGTCTCGAAAAGTCCCAGGACAAGGAATTCGGC
>JAFUQW010000153.1 GCA_017472115.1 Bacteroidales bacterium
AAAGGCTGTCCTGAAGCAGATGACAGGAATCCTTGTCGCTTCTGTAATGATTCTTGTCGTCCTTGTTGCTGTCTTCCTGTATCTGATTCACGTCATCCGCACGCAGAAGTCTCTCGATGAGATGAAGTCAGACTTCACCAACAATATGACCCACGAGCTCAAGACCCCGATATCGGTCGCATACGCTGCGAATGATGCCCTGCTGAACTTCCCTGATGAGGATTCACCGGAGCATAGAAGGAAATATCTTGAGATATCGCAGAGCCAGCTGGAACATCTGAGCGGACTTGTCGAGCAGATCCTCTCAATGAGTATGGAGCGCAGGAAAGGCCTGGTTCTTCACCGTGAAGACATCAATCTTGCTGCATTGGTCGATGATATTGTAGAAAAGCATAGGATGAAAGCGGAAAAGGATGTGACATTCACTGTTGACATTCCTTCCTATTTCACCGTAAATGCGGACAGGATGCATCTGAGCAACATCCTGAACAACCTGATAGACAATGCTGTGAAGTATTCCGGTGAAAAGGTTGCAATACACATTGCTACCGATGGAAACAGTCTGACCGTCAGCGACAACGGCATAGGAATGTCTCCGTCTGACCTGAAGCATATATTCGAGAAGTTCTACCGTGCCCATACCGGCAATCTTCACGATGTGAAAGGTTACGGCCTCGGACTATATTATGTCCGGAGCATTGTAGAAAAGCACGGCTGGAGCATCACAGTACAAAGCGAACCAGGCAAAGGCACCGTATTTACTGTGACAGACATAGGAGATTGCCGGTCAAGCCGGCAATGACGTCCCCTCCCGGCAATGGTATTTCCCCCCCCCGACAATGACGTCATCCTTGACATGATTTTTTACGTCATCCCCGACTTGATCGGGGATCTAAATTTGACACAATGAACGAAGCCATCAACATACTCCTCGTAGAAGACGAGCCCGACCTCGTCCTGATAATCCGCAACACCCTCACCGGCCAGGGCTTCAATGTCCGCACTGCTACGGATGGTGAGGAAGGACTGCGTAAGTTCTATGCAGAAAAGCCGGATGTCCTTGTCGCAGATGTGATGATGCCGAAGATGGACGGATTCACTATGGTAAGGCAGATAAGGCAGACCGACCAGCAGACTCCGGTACTGTTCCTTACAGCAAGATCTGCCATAGATGACGTTGTGGAAGGCTTTGAACTCGGAGCGAACGACTATCTCAAGAAACCGTTCGGAATGATGGAACTGATAGTCAGACTGCGCTCATTGGCAGGAAGAAGGCAGGTTCAGACTGCTCCTGTTCCTCAGACATACAGGATCGGTGAATTCACATTCCATCCGGACACACTCCGTCTCGATCATGCCGGCACATCTGAAGAACTCTCACCACGCGAGGCAAAGATCCTCGAACTTCTATGTGCAAGCAAAGGAGAAACCCTCTACACAAGACCTCTCCTTCTGGAAATCTGGGGCGACGACGACTTCTTCAACTCCCGCAGCCTTCAGGTATTCATCTCCAGACTCCGTCGCCGTCTCGAACCTGACCCACGCATCCGCATCGTGAACGTGCGAGGCGAAGGCTATAAATTGCTGGTAAACGAGTAAACAATTACTTTATTCAATGCTCTCTTGCTCTTCCGGAGCCTGGAGACCTTTTGCGTTGCTTCTTGATACGATGCTCCTTCCAAGTTGCTCTTCAATGTTTGCTCTTGTCTTGCGAGCCACTTTCCCGCCAGCCTTTGCTACAGTTCTGTTCTGCTCAATAGTTTTAGGATTACGCTGCTTGGAAAGTTCTGTGGTCACTGCTTCTGCAAGAGTATTCACTGCGGTCTCAAGGTTAGTCATATGATCCCGGAGATTCTCTTTCTTTAATCCCTTGAAATTTTTGTATTCCCTTGTTGTAAAGCCTGACCATTCTTTCGTGATGATGTCAGTCAACGTTGCAAACTGATTGTCCTTCACTCCGCATCTCTGCCATTCGTCAGTAAGTTCCTTACGAGTGGCTTTGCCCTTCATTCTCTGCTCAATCCACTTCTCGCCATATCCCTTGCGTCTGTAATATTCATATCCTCTCTCGATTGCAAGTTCAGGATCCTGCATCTCATCTATCCTTTCAGATGCCACTTGAGCAATCCATCTCTTGATCGGCTCCGCTTTAGGAGAAGGGATTGATTGAATCAAACGAAACATCTGCTCCTGATCAGCCACATCAGTCATACGCATCTTGCCGTCGGTGGCAGGCATTTTCAAAGCGTGACAATTTGTCACGGTTTCATTTCCCTCTGCTTTCAGTCTCTGTTTCAATTTCCTCCAATACGCAGTTGCATCTACGCTTTCTGTAAGCACAGACACGATGTCAACTATTGAAAAGTACCACTTCTCCTGCTCCGCATCCCACTGAGTGCGTATTTTCTTACTGTCAAACAGTTGTATAGATGTATTCTCCATTCTCTATAGTATTAGCAACACAAAAGTACTGATTTTTTCACTTTCCTTGCATAAACATCATATCAGTTAAATTCTTTTTCAACTTTTCATTTCTTAATTATAACTCCGGTCAGAAGACTCACGCCCTCTGACCGGCAATATTTATGTTTAACTGCAATTACTTGAGTTCAACCAGCACAACGCCATTGGAAATGTCACCGTATTTGCTGAACTGTTCTGCTTCTTCACTCTTAAATGCGTGTATTGTTCTGGTGCTGCTTGCCGGTATTGAATCCCAACTGTCGATCTTGTAGATCGTTCCGTCAGTTTTCTTGACCAGAAAGAGACGTGATCCTTTAACTACGGCATTGCCTTCAAGGTCTTTCAGAACAATGACATCATTCTTGGCATTCTTGTCAAGCACGACATCGCCCAGATCAGCCTTGTCAACCTGAACAAGTTTAGTCGGATAATCTATGAATGCAAACTTGAGAAATGCCTCTCCTGCCGGAAGAACGATCTTGAATGCTCCATCCATATCAGTCACTACACCTTTACCTGTCATTGGAATTGTGACAAGAACACCGAACATCGGCTTGCCCTCCGTATCGACCACTCGTCCGGAAATCTCTCTTCCAGCATGTGTGGTGATGACAACGACCGATTCGACACCTTTCACAACATTCATATTTTTGATTGTTTCGCTTGGCAGTTCATCTGCCGCCGCCTTTGTTGCTACGACTCCATCGATAATATAAAGAGTGTTGTCATTGCTGTTCTGAGCAAATGCAAGACTGCAGGCCAAAGCCATCGAGATAATGAGAATCAACTTTTTCATAACAATGTTTCTTTAATGTTTGACAATGATGAAACCGGTTTTCCGACAGCAAATATAGAGACATAAATCCGCATTCTGTGTTAACTGTATGTTAATAAATGTTAACTAATGTTAACTCGTATGACTGATGAGAAAGAATTGCTACTTTTGTCGTCAAAGCCGACCCAAATGTCACGAAAATACTTCAGAAACATATCGATCCTGGCGATTGTATCCCTGCTTTCCCTTGCGGTGGTGCAGTCCGTGTGGGTGTTTCGTATGTACAATGATTCCGTGGACGACTTCAGGAGGAGAGTGGAATCAGCCATATACAAGAGCATATACAAGGCTTTCCGAATGGATGCGATCCCCGGTTTGGCCGATGCCAAGTATGTCAAGATCAATCTCGACGACTTCAGTCTCTATTTCGAACCGAACCTGATGGAACTTGATGCATTGCAGCCATATTATGCGGAAGTGCTTTTCAATGATGCAGGTAGCCAGCGTGTAGTGATGACTAATGGTGAGAGACCGGTCCTGAACCGTCCTATGACCACGGTCGTCCCTATCGATGATGACGGCGCGTATTCCCTTATGGTTTCCATCGAGCCGCCTTTCAAGGTATTCCTCGGCAGGATGTGGGGCCTTATAGCATCCTCGGTAGCCATCATCATCCTTCTTGCGGGCGTACTTATATATCTGGTCAGGACAATGTTCCGACAGAAGACCCTTGAAGAGATGAGGCGTGACTTCACACACAACATAACCCACGAACTGAAAACCCCGATATCCGTCGCCGTTACAGCAACTGATGCCCTTCGCAATTTCTCCGCCGATGCGAATCCTGACAGAAGGAGCCGTTATCTTGAGATCGTTGAAACGCAACTTACCCAACTCTCGACTATGGTCGAACACATCCTTTCTGTGTCTGTAGAGGGCAGGGAATACAAATATAATCCTACTGTCGTCTATCTTCAGGAAATCATCAGCGGACTTATTCAAGGAGCCGGGATGAACACAGGGAAGAAACCTGTGTTCAACATAGACTGTGCTGAGCATATAAAGATCTTGGCGGATGAATTCCATATCAAGAACCTCCTTGCCACAGTCATAGACAATGCCGTCAAATATTCTGCAG
>JAFUQW010000154.1 GCA_017472115.1 Bacteroidales bacterium
ACTGCCCCATTGATGTGAGGTAGGCACCCCACACAGCCCACTGGATGAGATTCATCACGATGAGCCTGATTCTAATTGATTTGTTCATATAGTTTTGTGTTAACATCATAAAGTCACGGAAGTAACAGTCAGGATGACCGGCTTCAAGGAAATCAAGTCATCCTTACAAAGATAAGAGATTTTGAGTAAAAGTTACTATCTTTGAGGGTTAAAATGTATTGAATGAAATTCGTAAAGACACATAACGACCCTCAGTCCGCTGCGCGATGCGGAATAATCACCACTGACCACGGCCGGATAGAGACCCCTATCTTCATGCCTGTCGGCACTGTGGGATCTGTCAAAGGCATATATCACAGGGATCTCAAAGACGACATAAAGGCCGAGATCATACTCGGCAACACATACCACCTCTACCTCCGTCCCGGACTTGATGTACTCAAGGCTGCCGGAGGACTTCACAAATTCGAATCATGGGACAGGCCGATCCTCACTGACAGCGGCGGATTCCAGGTATTTTCCCTCAGTCCTATCCGCAAGCTTACCGAGGACGGATGCATATTCCGTTCGCACATCGACGGTTCGAAGCACATCTTCACTCCCGAGAACAACATGGACACTCAGCGCATAATAGGTGCCGACATCATGATGGCCCTCGACGAATGCTGTCCGGGAGATGCCGACTACAACTATGCAAAGAAGTCCCTGAAGCTGACACAGAGATGGCTGGAAAGATGCGTGAAACATTTTGATGAGACGGAACCGCTTTACGGATACTCCCAGGCTCTCTTTCCTATTGTCCAGGGATGTGTATATCCGGACCTGCGCCGTGAGGCCGTCGAGCACGCGGCTGCTCTCGACCGTGAAGGATATGCGATCGGAGGACTTGCTGTCGGCGAGCCTACAGAAAAGATGTACGAGATGCTCGAAGTTGTATGCCCTATCCTTCCGGAAGACAAGCCACGTTACCTGATGGGCGTGGGAACCCCTGCAAATCTGCTTGAGGGTATCGCACGCGGAGTCGATATGTTCGACTGCGTGATGCCTACCCGCAACGGACGCAACGGAATGCTCTTCACCTGGGACGGCATCATGAACATGAAGAACAAGAAATGGGCTGACGACTTCTCACCGCTCGACCCTAAGGGAACTTCCTTTGTCGATCACGCCTACACCAAGGCATATCTCCGCCATCTTTTCGTGGCAGGAGAAATATTTGCAGGCCAGATAGCAAGCGAACATAATCTTGCATTCTATCTCGACCTCGTGCGTGAGGCACGCAAGCATATCAAGGCCGGTGATTTCAAAGCATGGAAAGACGAAACTGTACGCAGGATAATGACCAGACTATAATAAAATGGACCTGACCCCAAGAAAGATAGACCTATATATCACGAAGAAGTTCATCACGACCTTCTTCGTGGCACTGCTTCTCATCATAGGCATCGTCATAATCTTCGACATAAGCGAGAAGATAGATGATTTCGTCTCGAAGGAAGCGCCTCTGAAGGCTGTAATATTCGATTACTATCTGAACTTCGTCCCTTATTTCATGAATATGTTCAGCCCGCTGTTCGTGTTCATAACCGTAATCTTCTTCACATCCAAGATGGCGGCCGACACAGAGATAATAGCGATTCTGTCAGGTGGAGTAAGCTTTCACAGGATGATGGTTCCATACATCTTTTCGGCTGCACTGATCGCCATTCTGTCCTTATGCCTGAATCTGTTCATAATACCGGATGCCAACAAGACACGACTCGACTTTGAGAATCAGTATATAAAGACCAGGTAC
The DNA here is from genome assembly GCA_017472115.1 of Bacteroidales bacterium. Next base: position 1,796 of record JAFUQW010000154.1, read on the forward strand.
AAGAGCGTCGGAAGGAATGTGCATTATCAGATTTCTCCGGGAGAATTCGTATTTGCAGAGTCGTTCAGCTCCTGGAACAACACCGCCTACCGTTTCACTCTCGAAAAGATAGAGGACAACAAGCTGGTTTCCAAGATTTCTGCAGAGACGGCAGCCTATGACACCACAAGCGGAAGCTGGAGGCTCAAGAAATATTTCATCCGAGAGTATAATGACGACCTCACCGACAAAGTACGCAGCGGAAGGCAGCTTGACACTGTCATCGCATTGACCAACAAGGACTTCTATCTGACTGAAAAGACGGTCGAGACTCTGACATACAACGAGCTGAACAATCTGATCGAGACGCAGAAGATGAGGGGCGACGCCAACATCAAGTTCGCGCTGATGGAAAAGAACCGGCGTTTCGCCCTGCCGTTCTCTGCTTTCATCCTGACCATCATGGGAGTAGCATTGTCATCAAAGAAAAGACGTGGCGGAATCGGATGGAACATCGGTCTCGGCATAGCCCTGGCCTTCACCTATATCCTCTTCCTTAAATTCAGCGAGATGTTCGTCCATGCCGGCGTTCTCCCTCCGTTCATAGCTCTGTGGCTGCCTAACATAGTCTTTGCCATTATTGCCACCGTGCTCTATAGGATCGCACCGAAATAATCGCGTGACACACCGTGATACACAAAACACCAACACACTAATAATCAGACACATACGCATCACAATAAAAAAGTCTCCGCAGAATCTGATCTGCGGAGACTTTCTGTTTTCGGCTGCCGTCCGGATCATTTCACCAGACCGAGCTTCTTCATGAGTGCCTCAGGCTGAGGATCATGACCACGGAAGTTGCGATAAAGAACGGATGCCTCTTCCGAACCGCCTTTTGAAAGGATTTCGTTACGGAATGCCGAAGCTACATCTGTGTTGAAGATTCCGTTCTCCTTGAAGAGGGAGAATGCATCAGCTTCAAGAACCTCTGCCCATTTGTATGAGTAGTAACCTGCTGAATATCCGCCTGCGAAAATGTGGGAGAACGATGTAGAGAATGCCACACCCTCAACTGAAGGCATCACCGCATACGGAGCAAGGACCTTCTGCTCGAACTCTACAGTACCCTCAGAAGGAAGTTCAGTGAGAGAATGCCATGCCATGTCAAGATAGCCGTAGTGGAGCTGACGTACCTGAGCATACCCTGCAAGATAGTTCTTTGCTGCCACAATCTTGTCGATGAGTTCTACAGGAATAGTCTCGCCTGTCTGATAGTGCTTTGCGAACGAATTGAGATACTCAGGCTCAAATGCCCAGTTCTCCATGATTTGTGAAGGAAGCTCCACGAAATCACGTGACACGCTTGTACCTGTGAGTGACGGATAACGTCCCTGAGCGAATATGCCGTGAAGAGCGTGTCCGAATTCATGAAGGAGGGTCGTGAACTCGCTATGAGTAATGAGTGCCGGCGCATCACCTGACGGTTTTGTAAAATTGGTCACAATGCTGATGAAAGGTCTCTTTTCGACACCGTCCTGAATGCTCTGGCCACGGAATTCGGTCATCCACGCTCCCCCTCTCTTGCTTGCACGCGGGAAGAAGTCTGCATAGAAAAGGGCAAGATGAGTGCCGTCTGCCTCGGTAACTTCATAAACCTTCACATCTTCGTGATAAACCGGAACATTATCCAGTTCAGTGAACTTCACGCCATAAAGACGATTGGCAAGGCTGAAAACCGCATCGATACAGTTCTCAAGACGGAAATAAGGCTTGAGCTGCTCCTCATTGAGAGCATACTCAGCCTCCTGATAACGCTCAGACCAATATGAGAAGTCCCATGATTCAAGTCTCTTGCCCTCAAATCCGTTCTTCTTCGCATACTTATATACTGCGTCGATATCCTTCTTTGCGAATTCGAGTGACGGCTTGAGAAGATCCATCACGAATGTGTTCACATTGCTCTTTGACTTGGCCATTCTCTCCTCGAGAGCATAATCAGCATAGGTCTCGTAACCGAGGATGTTTGCAATCCTGATACGGAGATCGACGATCTTCTTCACGATATCGGTATTGTCGAATTCACCACCGATAGCTCTGGTATTATATGCAGTCCATATCTGTCTGCGAAGCTCACGGTTCCCGCTGAACTTGAGGAAAGGACTGTAGCTTGGAGCATCGAGCGTGAAAGCCCATCCTTCGAGTCCCTTCTCTTTTGCTGTCTCCGCAGCCATCGTCTTCACATACTCAGGAAGGCCCGCAAGATCTGCCTCGTCAGTGACATGGAGCGTATATGCATTAGTAGCGGCAAGGACGTTCTTGCTGAACTGAAGAGTTGCAAGAGAAAGCTCCTCGGACCATTTGCTGTAGAGAGCCTTGTCCTCATCGGAAAGATTGGCACCGCCACGGACAAAACTCTTGTAGTTATCTTCAAGCAGGGTCATCTGATCCCTGTCAAGGCCAAGCGATTCCCTCTGCTCATATACAGCCTTGACTCTCTCGAAAAGCTTCTCGTTGAGGGAAACATACATCGAGAATTCCGTAAGCATCGGTGAAATCTGCTCTGCTATCTGCTGCATTTCATCATCGGTGTCGGCTTCCATGAGATTGAAGAATATACCTGACACCGTATTAAGAGTCTGCCCGGTATATTCCATAGCCTCGACAGTATTCCCGAATGTCGGTTCATCGGGATTGTTTACAATTGCATCGACCTCGGCCTTGGCCTCTGCAATGGCTGCCTCAAAGGCAGGTAGATAATGTGCATTCTCGATCTTGTCGAATTCCGGAGCCCCAAACGGTGCCGAAGACTCCATCAGAAGAGGATTCTTCATATTACAGCTGGTGATAAGTGCAAGCGTTGCGCCTGCGATAAGTAATTTCTTTGTCATATATAGATGATTTACTGATGTTTCATTCCTTTGACGGGATGCAAAGGTAAGGAAACATTTTGTATTTTCGATATGGAATATATACGGCTTTCCGACATCTTGTATTTTATGTCGAAACATGCAAAATCATCATGACGCCGTGAACGATGATAGAATGTGACGGCATCAGGCGTGAAGCCCAATGTAACCAGATCGGCAAAATCGGCCGAATCCACTCCTGTCTTAAGCAGTTCCTCCAACAGTTCATAATTTCTCTGCAGAAGAGACAGCACCTTGCGACGGTATGCCCTGCCTTCCTTGAGCTTGCTGTTGTAGTGACGGTTTCTGCAGTCGTCACAACAGAATTTCTTGTCAGTACGCCCATATTTTATCTTGTCTCCGCATTCAAGACATACAGGCATGCTCCTTTCCCATCTTTTATAATCCATACCTATTATATAACTTAAGTTTCGCAAGCAATAAGTTGTTGATGACTTGAAGGTTGGTGGGGGTTGCGAAACTTTCCCCACCCACTTTCTTTGTTTACGTTACCTATCCCCTAAATCCACTTTCTCGGAAAGGGGACTTACTATCGGCCAAATGGCCTCTAAAACATGGTCGTTGCTGCAAATATGAGGTCATCAGCTTTCAGAAACAAGAGAGCGGAAAAGGTTTTTCTCTTTTTTACAGAAACTATTTATCTTTTTTACAATCCTGCCGACATTAAAAAAAATCTTCATCAGCATAAAATCTTTTTTAGGGTCTGCAAAAAAAGTTCAAAAAGTATAAAAAACAGAAAAAACAAGGTCCAGAACGGCTTGAAACAGTGTTTGATGTTGAAAAATTGCCTTACTTTGCCATCGACCTACAGAGCGCGCATAAGATGTGGGGACGACATGTTTAACTGAAAAATGAGAGATTATCTTATGGAACACATCAACAGGATCGAACTGAAAGGCCGTGTCGGCATGGTTCGCAACAACACTCACAACGACAACAAGGTGGCAAACTTCACGATGGTCACAGAATTATTGTACAAGAACAGGAGCGGAGAAGCTCTGTCAGAGACCACATGGTTCAATGTCGTGGCATGGGAAGGTAAGGATATCACCGGCATTGACAAGATCGAAAAAGGAACGGCGGTGCATGTAGTCGGAAGAATGAGGACGATAAAATACACCAATGCCGACGGCATCGAGAAGCAATTCTATGAGGTGCTGGCATCAAGGCTTAAAATAGTTGAAGAATCGGAAGACTGCGTACTTTAGAAACTGTCTGATCTTTCCGGAAAATCATTTTTGAAAAGGCTGGTTTCTAATTCTCAGTTTTTGACCCAAAATACGTCTTTTTGTTGCAAATGGTAGAAAAATGAGGTATCTTCGCGGCCAAATTTGACAAATTATAAAGATCTATGAATCAGAAATTCAATGATGGCCGTTGGAGCCGCAGGATCGATGTTGCGGATTTCGTTTACAGCAACATCACTCCATACGAGGGAGATGCCTCATTCCTCGCAGGACCTACAGACCGCACAAAGAGACTTTGGAACAAGTGTCTCGACGCATTGGCGGAAGAAAGAGCAAACGGAGGCGTACGCGCAATTGACGCAAAGACCATATCGACAATCACATCACATGCAGCAGGATATATAGACAAGGATGACGAACTCATTGTCGGACTTCAGACAGACGAACTCCTCAAGAGGGCCATCAAGCCTTTCGGAGGATGGAAGGTAGTAGAGAAGGCCTGCATCGAAAACGGTGTGGAACTTGACCCTGAAGTGAAGAAGATCTTCACACATTACAGAAAGACCCACAACGACGGTGTGTTCGATGTATATACGGAAGAGATCCGTAAGTACAGGTCTCTCGGATTCCTTACAGGACTTCCTGACAACTACTCGAGAGGCCGTATCATCGGTGACTACAGACGTCTCGCCCTCTACGGAACAGACAGGCTCATCGAAGCCAAGAGAGAAGATCTGAAGAATCTGACCGGTACGATGACAAGGTCCAGGATCACTCTCCGCGAGGAGGTTGCAGAGCAGATCAGGGCTCTTCAGGAGATCAAGATCATGGGAGAATACTACGGACTTGACCTCAGCAGGCCGGCAACCAATGCTCAGGAAGCGGTTCAGTGGGTTTACATGGCCTATCTCGCTTCTGTAAAGGAGCAGGACGGTGCAGCCATGTCGCTCGGCAATGTATCTTCATTCCTTGATATCTACATCCAGTACGACCTCGACCACAACCTCATCGACGAGAGTTTTGCACAGGAGCTCATCGACCAGTTCGTGATGAAGCTCAGGATGGTGCGCCACCTCAGGATGAATTCATACAACGACCTCTTCGCAGGAGACCCTACATGGATCACCGAGTCCATCGGAGGACGCTTCACCGGCGGAAAGAGCAAGGTGACCAAGACCTCGTTCCGTTTCCTCCAGACTCTCTACAACCTCGGTCCTGCACCGGAGCCTAACATGACCGTGCTCTGGCACCCGCAGCTTCCTGAAGGATTCAAGGAGTTCTGTGCTAAGGTTTCCATCGACACCAGCTCGGTGCAGTATGAGAACGACTCCCTGATGAGAAAGGTAAGAGGAAACGACGACTACGGCATCGCATGCTGCGTTTCATATCAGGCGATCGGAAAGGCGATCCAGTTCTTCGGAGCCCGCGCTAACCTTGCAAAGGCCCTTCTCCTTGCCCTCAATGCAGGACGATGCGAGAACACCGGAACCCTTATCGTGGAGGGCATCAAGCCTCTCAAGAGCGACGTGCTCGACTTCGACGAAGTGATGGAAAACTATCATAAGGTACTTCACGAGGTTGCCCGCGTATATAACGAGACAATGAACATCATCCACTTCATGCACGACAAGTATGACTATGAGAAGTCTCAGATGGCGTTCATCGACACCAACCCTACGATCAATCTTGCTTACGGCGTAGCAGGTCTTTCAATCGTGGCAGACTCGCTTTCTGCAATCAAGTATGCTAAGGTGACTGCAAGACGCAACGCAGACGGACTCACCGACGGCTTCGACATCGAAGGTGAATTCCCTTGCTTCGGTAACGATGACGACAGGGTTGACGTACTCGCACGCGACATCGTACAGTTCTTCGACACAGAACTCTGCTCACGCAAGGTATATAAGGGCGCACAGCCTACCCTTTCTCTCCTCACCATCACCTCGAACGTGATGTACGGAAAGAAGACCGGAGCGACTCCGGACGGAAGAGCGAAGGGAGTGGCATTCGCACCTGGCGCGAACCCGATGCACGGCCGCGACACACATGGTGCCATCGCATCCCTCTCATCTGTGGCAAAGCTCGACTATCACGATGCAAAGGACGGTATCAGCAACACTTTCTCTATCGTGCCTAATTCACTCGGCCCGACATACGAAGACAAGATCGACAACCTCATCACGATGATGGACGGCTACTTCACCAAGGGTGCACACCACCTCAACGTGAACGTGCTCAACAAGGAGATGCTCGTGGATGCCATGGAACATCCGGAGAAATATCCTCAGCTCACGATCCGTGTGTCAGGATATGCAGTGAACTTCATCAGACTCAGCCGCGAACAGCAGCTTGAAGTGATCTCAAGGACATTCCACGAAAGCCTATAGGCTGTCTGTCATCCTGAACCAAGTGAAGGATCTCATACAATGATAAAGGTACACTCATACGAATCAATGGGAACATACGACGGGCCTGGCCTCAGGCTCGTCGTATTTCTTCAAGGTTGCCCATTCAGATGTCTGTATTGTGCAAACCCTGATACGATAAGTGCGGAAGGAGGCACTCCGACGGACATGGAACACATCGTCAGGATGGCGGTGAGCCAGAAGCCGTTCTTCGGGAAGCGAGGCGGAGTCACTTTCTCCGGTGGTGAACCTACCGTGCAGGCGAAGGCCCTCTCCCCTCTCTTCGACAAGCTGCATGGCGAAGGAATAAACATCTGCCTGGATACCAACGGGGGCGTGTGGAACAGCGATGTGGAAGAACTTCTCGGCAAGACAGACCTTGTGCTGCTCGATGTCAAGCAGTTCAATCCCGAAAGGCACGAAAGTCTGACCGGCAGGAGCAATACACAGACCCTTAAGACTGCTGAGTGGCTTGAAGAACACGGGAAGCCGTTCTGGCTCAGATATGTGCTTGTGCCGGGAATCAGCGATTTCGAAGAGGATATCAGGGCCCTCGGAGAGCACTTCAAGGACTACCGCATGCTCCAAAGGGTGGAGATACTTCCCTACCACACCCTCGGAGTCCACAAATATGAATCCCTGGGGCAGGAATACAAGTTGAAAGACACAAAGCACAACTCTCCGGAACAGCTGGACAGAGCATTGCAGCTTTTCAGCCAATATTTCGACTGTGTGATATTGAATTAAAGGTCCTTTGGATATGCCAAAGGACCTTTTTTTGTTAAAAGGCAATATTTGCAATTAAAACGGCATAATACACAGATGATTTTAAGCTAATTTATCTTATTTTTGTAACGATGAAAGGGATGAAGAAACAAGATGTAGCTCTTGTGCTTTCCAGCGGAGGGCCGAGAGGATGGGCCTACATAGGAGCCATCGAAGAACTTGAGAGTCGCGGTTACAACATAACATCGGTGGCCGGGACCTCCATAGGTTCCTTGATCGGAGGTATATATGCTGCCGGGAAGCTTCCTGAACTGAAGGAATGGCTTTTTTCGCTTGACGCATGGAAGGTGTTCACTCTCATGGACCTGTCCATCAGCAAGAACCATCTCGTCAAGGGCGACAAGGTAATCGATGCAATAAGGGAAGTCGTGCCTGATGTCAACATCGAAGATCTTGCGATTCCATACAGAGCAGTGGCAGCCGACCTCTACACCGGAGAGGAGGTGGTATTCGACAGAGGAAACCTCTTCGAGGCGATCAGAGCATCCATTTCCATTCCTTCATTGTTCAGACCGGTAAAGTACGGATTCCGGACACTTGTGGATGGAGGCATAGTGAACACCCTCCCGATAGACAAGGTTGCAAGGAACGGGAATGACATAGTGGTGGCCTTCGATGTGAACGACATAGATGTGGAGGAAATCAGGAACACACTCGTCGAAGAAGCAAGGAACGCCGAAGCAAAAGAAGAAGAAAGGAGGGAACTTTCCGCCGAGACGAAGGCTGTGATGGATTCTGTCAGGCATAACCCCAACCTCACCTTCATGGACAAGCTCAGGCTTGCAAAAGAGCAGGGACAGAAGGTGCTGTCGCACAAATGGAACGAGGAAGATCCCGAAGAAGGACCTTCATACGAGGAGAATTATTTCAGTATTCTGTCGAGGACATTCTCAATAATGAACCATGTACTCGCAAAGAATGCAGCTGACAGATACAGGCCCGAGGTGCTTGCAAAAATGACCTTCGACTCTTTCGGAGACGTCTCCGACTATGCCAAGGCAAGGGAAATATCCGAAGCCGGACGCATTGCGATGAGAGAAGCTCTGGACACGTATGAGAGCACATTAAAGCAGTAATGGCAATCAGATGCTAAACAACAACTAAACTATAACTATCATGCTTAGAAAAATCCGAATCATTCTGGCCGCTGTATTCTTTGCCGGTGTGACCTTGCTGTTCCTCGATTTCACCGGGGTATTGCACACCTGGCTCGGATGGATGGCCAGGATCCAGTTTCTTCCTGCAGCTCTGGCTCTTAATTTTGCCGTCGTGGCAATCCTGCTGCTGCTCACACTGCTTTTCGGCAGGGTCTATTGTTCCGTGATCTGTCCTCTCGGAGTGATGCAGGACATCATTTCATGGGTTAATGGCAAGACAAAGAAGAAAAACAGGTTCCGTTTCACATGGTCTCCCGCAAAGAATTGGCTTAGGTACTCAGTGCTTGCTCTCTTCGTGGTCGCCCTCATTGTCGGTGCACATTCACTTGTAGCCCTTGTGGCTCCATATAGCGCATACGGAAGAATCGCATCCAACCTCCTTGCGCCTCTCTACCAGTGGGGAAACAATCTCTTCGCATGGATTGCCGAGAGAGCCGGAAGCTATGCATTCTACAGCGTCGATGTATGGATCAGGTCAGTATCGACATTCCTCATCGCCATCGTCACCTTCATGGTGATCGGCGTTCTCGCATGGAAGCACGGCAGAACATGGTGCAACACCATCTGTCCTGTGGGTACGGTCCTCGGATTCTTCTCAAGATTCAGCGTGTTCGCACCGGTAATCGATAAGGAGAAATGCCGCAACTGTCAGCTCTGCAGCCGTCATTGCAAGGCTTCATGCATCAATATCGAGGAGCATGAAATCGACTACAGCCGCTGCGTGGCCTGCATGGACTGCATCGACACATGCAAAGACGGGGCTATCCATTACGCGCTGAGGTATGGGAAGAGATCCTTCACTGGCGCTCAGGATGACAAGAAGGGCGCTCAGGATGACAAGAAGGGGTCTCAGGAGAAGAAAGTTGACAGCGGACGCAGGGCATTCATGACGGCAACGGCAATCGCAGCCACAAGCGTTGCCCTCAAAGCTCAGGAGATAAAGGTTGACGGCGGTCTCGCTGAAATAGAAAATGCAGAGAGGCCGGAGCGCAAGACTCCTCTGAAGCCGGCCGGCTCGCTCAGTCTGAAGAATTTCGAGAGCCACTGCACCGGCTGCCAGCTCTGTGTCAGCGAATGTCCGAACGGGGTGCTCAGGCCATCGACTTCGCTGCTTACTCTTATGCAGCCTGAAATGTCATATGAAAGAGGCTGGTGCCGTCCCGAGTGCAACAGATGTTCACAGATCTGCCCTGCAGGAGCCATCAGACCTATATCCATAGAAGAAAAGTCCTCGATCCAGATTGGACACGCCGTGATCAATCTCGACAACTGCGTGGTGAACACCGACGGAGTGAGCTGCGGAAACTGTGCCCGTCACTGTCCTAACGGTGCCATAAGGATGGTACGCAGGAATCCTGACGACCCTGCATCACCGATGATCCCTACGGTCAACGAGGAGAGGTGCATCGGCTGCGGAGCATGTGAAAATCTTTGCCCTGCAAGACCGTTTACCGCCATCCACGTCGAAGGTCACGAAGTTCATAAAACAATATAAAGATTCTTCGCTTCGCTCAGAATGACAGAGAAAATCAGAATGACAGAGAAAGTCAGAATGACGACACCTGAATGCTGTCATGCCGGACGAAGCATAATACTGAGAGAAAAACATGAAAAACAATATAGATAGAAGAGATTTTTTCAAGACGGCAGGAAGTGCCGCTCTTGTAATTGGCGGTCTTGGTTCCATAGCCGGATGCGGCAGAAAGAAAGAGACTGCCTGTGAGTCTCTCGGCGGCGGTGAAATGACCTACAGGACAAATAATGTCAGAGGAGACAAGGTAAGCATCCTCGGTTACGGCTGCATGCGCTGGCCGATGATCAAGGATGAGAACGGCAAGGATATCGTGGATCAGGAAGCCGTCAACAGACTGGTCGATCATGCCATAGAAAACGGTGTCAACTATTTCGACACAGCTCCTGTCTATCTTCAGGGTCAGAGCGAAAGAGCCACCGGAAACGCCCTGAAACGTCATCCTCGCGAAAGTTTCTTCATCGCGACAAAGCTCTCCAACACCAGAGGGACATATTCAAAGAAGGATGCCCTGAATATGTACCATAATTCATTCAAGGAACTTCAGGTCGATTACATCGACTACTACCTTCTTCATAATATCAGCGGTTATGATATTTTCAAGAAGAGATTTGAAGATAACGGCATGATAGAATTCCTGATGGAAGAGCGCAAGGCCGGACGAATCCGAAATCTGGGTTTCTCATTTCATGGGCAGAAAGAAGGTTTCGACCAGCTGATAGCACTACATGAGAAATATCACTGGGACTTCATACAGATCCAGCTCAACTATGTCGATTGGACGCATGCAGGAGGGCACAACACCGATGCAAAGTATCTTCAGGAAGAACTCGACAAGAAAGGCATCCAGTCTGTGATCATGGAGCCTCTTCTCGGAGGCCGCCTTGCCAATGTCCCGGTCCACATCTCCGACCGTCTGAAGGAGCGCGCTCCTCAGAACAGCGTGGCTTCATGGGCGTTCAGATTTGCCGGAACCCATCCTGGAGTGCTCTGCGTGCTCAGCGGCATGACCTATATGGAACATCTCGAGGACAATCTCAAATCTTACTCTCCTCTCAAACCGCTGTCCGAAGATGATATGGCATTCCTTGAAGAGACCGCAACCCTGATGCAGGAATATCCTACGATTCCATGCACGGACTGCAAATACTGCATGCCATGCCCTTACGGAATAGACATACCTGAGATATTCAAGCACTACAACAGATGCGTGAATGAAGGAGAAATAGCGCAGGATATCACCTCGGAGAATTACAAGAAGGCAAGAAGGGCATATCTTATAAGCTACGACAGGGCTGTGCCGAAGATACGTCAGGCTGCAAGATGCATCGGATGCAACCAATGCGTTCATCATTGTCCTCAGCATATCCGCATTCCTCATGAACTTCACAAGATAGACAGATATGTGGAGAATCTGAAGAAGAACACAACCGGGACATCGATGTAACATTCCCATCAGAATGTGAAATAGTTTATTATGGCAGTATTCAGATTGAATAACGAGAAAGTAAAGGGTACCGTTCTCTTTACCACAGGAGCATTCGCAGCTGCGACGGCAATATATTTCAGCGGGACAGGTCCTTCTTTCCGCATAGCATTCCCGCTGATTATACTGACTCTTGCCTCACTATGGCTGACCCCATGGCAGATCAGCCTTGCCATGCTGTTTTCTGCCTTGGGAGACTTCTTCGGATCGGAAGGGAACTTCATCCTGCAGATGGGATCATTCGCCTTAGCTCACATCTGGCTCATATTCTTCTTCATCCGGAGATACAAGGACAAGGTCAGCGGAGATAACGGACTCACTGCAAAGATGAAAGGGTATCTGATGATGGTGGTCATCCTGACTATTGCACTGTTAAGTCTGGTATTCACAAAGATAGTCCCCGCTGCACCTGAAGGCATCATACGCATCTGCGTAGGAGTCTATGCCTGCCTGATCTGCTGCATGCTGGTATGCTCAATGATCCAGCGCAGCACATTATATGCGCTTGGTGCTATTCTTTTCGTATTTTCCGACTTCATTCTCGCGTGGAACATGTTTACCGAGACTATACCTCACGCAGGCTATCTCATCATGATACCTTATTATATAGGACAGTGGCTGCTCTTCATCAGAGCCACGCCGTACAGGATTGACGGACTGAGGCGCCACAGAATGTAGTTCTCAACTCATAAAACGAGGCTGACCTTTGGGGTCAGCCTCGTTATCATATTGTTTCAGTTTCTTCTTAGAGTTCCCAGGCAAGGGCAGAAGCGCCGAGGATGGCAGCATCAGACTCCTTGAGCTGAGAGAAGAGAATCTTCACTTTACCTCTCCACAAAGGAAGTACATTCGCATTTATAGCCTCTTCCATAGGTGCAAGGAGGAATTCTTTTGCACGTGCAAGACCTCCGAAAAGAACAATTGCTTCAGGCGAGCTGAAAGCGATGAAGTCTGCGAAAGAACGGCCGAGGATCTCTCCGGTGAAGTTGAAGATCTTGAGAGCAAGCTTGTCACCCTCCTTGGCTGCATCATACACATCCTTCGAAGCGATCTTGTCAAGACTTCTGAGCACAGAAGGCTCATCCGAAAGTTCAAGCCACTCACGTGCGGTACGGGCAACACCTGTAGCCGAAGCATAAGTCTCAAGACATCCTGTCTTGCCGCAACCGCATGTACGTCCGTTGTTGCGGACTGCGCAAGTATGACCGAGCTCACCTGCGAAACCGTCATGTCCGTAAAGGACTTCTCCGTTGATCACGATACCGCTTCCGACACCTGTTCCGAGAGTGATCATGATGAAGTTCTTCATACCCTTGGCTGCGCCATAGGTCATCTCACCGACAGCAGCCGCATTTGCATCATTGGTAAGAGCCACTGGGATGCCGCCCATCGCCTCTGAAAGAAGCTTTGCAAACTCCACTTTCTTACGTCCCCAGAGAAGGTTAGGAGCATTTTCAATAGTTCCTGTATAATAGTTTCCGTTCGGAGCACCTACTCCTATGCCACGGATCTTGCCTTCCTTGCCGGAATCCTTGATCACCTTATTTACGGCTTCAGCGAGCTCGGCAATATAAGGAGCGATCTCAGTATATGTGTCTGTACGGATAACGGTCTGTGAAAGTACCGTACCCATTGAATCAACCACGCCGATCTTGGTTGTCTGTCCTCCCACATCGATTCCTACTACGCACTGTGTATTCATTACTTTTGGTTTTATTTGGTTAATAATTAGTGAATTCTCAAAAAATGATTATGCAGGTCAAAACCGGCCCTAAGTTACAAAAAAAATCCACATGCCAAACCAAATACAGCACGTTTTGAAACTAAGTGATATATAAAAAAAAGTTGACCTGTATAAAGTTATTTCAGTTCAAGGAAAAAACAGGCTGATAAATAAGGCAGCGAAGCCTGCTGCCCTACCCGCCTTGTGCAGTGTCGTCCGTAAAACCCCCGCATTTACGGATGGACTGACTGCTCAAACCCCGTGATCCATAAAGCACTGTTAGTCAGCAAGATAATATACACGGCTCGACTGGTTTGCCATGCGAGCCAAGTATGCTGACAAGCAGGTACCCAAGCGTTTACGCATCACAATATACAAAAATAGCAGGGTTCCCTCCCCAAGAAACCCTGCCGTATATAAAACGAACTTAACAAATAGACACGAAAAAAATTTCTGATGTCTGATACAAAGATAATGATTTTTAATCAAAACGAAAACTTTTTACAAAATTTTTAAAGAAATTTCAATAAAACCACAAAATATCAAGCAGAAATCCACCTTTAAAGTTCATCATTTAAAATAACCTGCCGTACCGTTGTTCATCATGAATTCCTATATTCGCTCGGCGTCATTCCCGTCCTTGTCTTGAAGAACTTGTAAAACACCGACTGATTCGGAAAATTAAGTCTGAACACGACCTCCTTGATGGTGACGTTTGAATACTTGAGAAGATTCTTCGCCTCAAGGATCACATACGCATCGATCCAGTCCGGAGCAGAACGTCCGGTAGCGGTCTTTATCAGTTTGGAAAGGTATTTAGGTGTGAGACACAGCTTGTCCGCATAGAAGCCGACATTCCTGTACTGCAGATGATATTCCGAAACAAGCTTGATGAACTGTTCGAAGATCATCTTGCTGCGGCTTGAGGATTTCCTAACCTCAGTTCCCATTTTCCTTATCTTTTCAGACCCGATTCCCGACACCACATAAAAAAGCGAGGACAGAAGTGAATTGACCGCTTCTCTTGCATTCATCACCCCGGTATTCACCACATTGCACATCAAGGTTATATAATCATGGACAATAACCTGCTGTTCCTCATTCAGATCAAGACTCGGATTACCGAGCATAGACAAGCCCTCGTTGAAGATCTTGTTTATATCCATCCTGAGCCCGGTCACGAACTCCCGAGTCATCGCCACCACGATATAACGCTGATCCTCCTTGCTGCTGTCAACGTACTCAGACAGCTTGACCAGATTGCCAGGAACATTGAGAAACAGAGAACCGGACCTGAAATCGAATTCATTGAGATTTATACTCATGCGCACATGTCCGCTGATGCAATATATCATCATGAAGCCATCGAAACGGCAAGGATGCATCAAAGGGCTGTTCATCTCCCGGAATCTGACATCCATCACAAAGAAATCATCATTCAGGCTTATCGTATCTGCTTCCGGAAAACGCGAACGGAACTGTTCAAGGGTAATGTTGTAAAATTCTGTATTATTCATCTTATGGGGAATTTTTCGACAAATATATAATTAATTATGTAAATACGTTCATTTTTATATCAAAAATACGACCTTTTGCAACCACACCTATGAACGAGGACATATGTGCCGAAAAAGGGCGCTGAGAATTCAGCGCCCTTTCCCGACATATGATGAACAAGCATTACAAAGATGCAAGATTCATATCATTGACGATATTCTTTCCTTCCGGTGTGTAGGCGTAGTCCATGTGAGCCTTGTATGTCTCCTCGACACGGCCACGCACTACCTTCATCGAGCTGTTCAGCAGACGGTTCTGCTCTGTCCATGGATCAGGAAGCACGCACACCGCAGCCGGAAGCCATCTTTCAGGGAATGCTCCGAAGAGACGTCCTCCCTTGCGGTACATATTGACCTCGTCCTGAAGAAGTTCGAGCATCTTCACCTTGGCCTCCTTTGTCTCAGGATCGAGACCGAGTTCCTTTGCATAAGCCTTGAGGGCCTCCTTGTTAGGGGTGATCAGTGCGATGGTATAAGGATCCTGACTGTTGTGGAGAAGGGCTCCGTCGATAAACTTCGAGCTCTCGACGAGATTCTCTTCGATTCCCTCAGGTGAATATTTCTCACCGTCAGCCGCTATAAGAAGAGACTTGAAGCGTCCCACGACATAGAGCATCTCCTCGTCACGCATGTAACCCATGTCTCCGGTATGGAGCCAGCCGTCAACGATCGTATCTGCAGTTGACTTAGGATTCTTCCAATAGCCCGCCATGACGTTCTCACCCTTGATGCATATCTCACCCTTCACACCGAAAGGCTGCTCGACTCCGTCTGCATCAAGAATCTTGATCTCCATAGGAGAAACAATCTTTCCTGACGATCCGAAGATATGCTTTGCAGGAGAGTTTGCAGAGATGATAGGTGTAGCCTCGGAAAGACCATAACCCTGATACATCGGAATGCCGATAGCATAATAGTATCTCTGAAGGTCGATATCAAGGAGTGCACCTCCGCCGACGAAGAACTTCATATTGCCACCGAGTCCCTGACGGACAGCCTTGAAGATAAGCTTGTCAAACAGAAGCATGAGAGGCTTGCGGAAGATATCGACGAACTCTGTTCCCTTGTTATAGCCTTCCTTATTATATGCGATCGCGTTCTTGAGAGCGAAGTTGTAGAGTTTCTCTATTGTCTTTCCCTTCTTTGCGATGGTGGTCTCGATATTCTTCTTGAAGCTCTTCGCGAGGGTAGGAACAGAAAGCATGACGCTTGGCTTGAGTTCCTGGATGCTTGGAGATATGTTGCGGAGGGCTTCCTTGCCGCTCTTTCCCGAAGGCACCATACCGAGTGATGCACCGTAAGACATCATAGTGTAGAAACCTGCCACATGAGCGAAACAGTGGTCAAGAGGAAGGATGATGAGCATCTTGTCTTCCGGCCCCACACCGATTACAGAATGAGCCTGCTCGACGTTTGCAGTGTAGTTCCTGTGTGTCAGGAGGATACCCTTCGGATCAGCGGTGGTTCCCGATGTGTAGCTGATGTTTGCGTAATCATCAGGCTCGATGGACCTGTATCTCTGGACGAAGAGGTCTTCATTCTTTGCAAGGAACTCGTCTCCCATCGCGATGATGTCGCCGATATAGATCTCGTTCTCCCTCATGTCGTCGATCCTGTCAAAGATGATGACCTTCTCGACCATAGGACATTCAGGAAGGACAGCCCTGATCTTTGCAAGCTGGAACTTCGAAGTGATCACATATTTCGAATCCGAATGTTTCACACGGAACACGAGATCGTTGGTCTCACCAAGCTTGATGGAAAGCGGTACGTTCACGGCACCTGCATAAAGGACACCGAGCTCGCCGATGATCCACATGTCACGACCTTCGCTCAGATAGGAAATCTTCTCCCCTTTCTGCACTCCGAGTGCCATGAGTCCGGCCGCGATACGCTTTGCCTTTGCCAATGTCTCTTCATAAGTGGTCGGCTCCCACACATTTGTATCGAGATTCTTTTCCCAGAGGAAAGGGTTCTTCGAATACTTGGCTACATACTTCTCGACGAAGTCAATAATAGTCAATCTTTCTGCCATAATAGTTTGGTTTAGAATTTATTACAGTTTTGTCGCTCAATGAGCGGCAACAGATTATTCATTCTTGAACAGGCCGTATAGCTCCGCATCGATCCTGTCTATCACCTCCTGGAAATCCTCCGGACGGTTCTCGAATTTGATGCGGTCCACGTCAAGGATGAGCAGATTGTGCTTGTAGTCCTTGATCCAGTTCTCGTAACGCTCGTTGAGACCTGTGATGTAGTCGATACGGATGCTCTTCTCATATTCACGACCACGCTTCTGGATCTGGCCGATGAGATTAGGAATGGAGCTGCGCAGATAAATAAGGAGATCAGGTGGATTCACAAGCGACATCATCAGGTCGAAGAGATCGGAATAGTTCTCGAAATCCCTTGTGCTCATGAGCCCCATGCCATGAAGGTTAGGGGCAAAGATACGTGCGTCCTCATAGATGGTACGGTCCTGTATGATCACGTTATCCTCCTTGGAGATGTCAACCACATCCTTGAAACGTTTGTTGAGGAAATAAACCTGAAGGTTGAAAGACCACCTCTCCATATCATCATAGAAATCCGCAAGATATGGATTGTAGTCAACAGACTCGAATTTCGGTGTCCATCCGTAATGGGCTGCAAGCATCTTTGTCAGAGTCGTCTTGCCGCTGCCTATATTACCAGCAATAGCTATATGCATATATGTATATTTTTAATTTCCTTTTTGGTTCATTTATATCCAATATTCAGCAAAAATAGCAAACCTTTTCTTATTTTTGTGTGTTTTTAAGAAAATATTGGAAATGAAAATAGAATATTTCACATTCAACGCCTTTCAGGAGCGTTGCAGTATCATCAGTGACAATGCAGGCAGATGTGCCATCGTCGATCCGGGGTGCGGAACAGGCTCGGAGACAGATTCTCTGAAGGATCATATTTCCTCGAATGGTCTGAATCCGGTCTGCATAATGCTGACACACGGTCATTTCGACCATGTGCTGGGCGTGGCGGCTCTTTCCAGGGCATACGA
>JAFUQW010000019.1 GCA_017472115.1 Bacteroidales bacterium
GCAGGGCCATCAGACAGAGTACTGAGGGCAGATTCCATAAGCCTCGCGGATATTTCGGAATCGCAGAAGTCGGCATCGCACCCATGTTCCTGTCGGAAAACCTGCGTCTTGGTGCTACCATAGTAAACGGATACCGTTTCAATCCTAAATTTGCAATCGGATTGGGAACCGGATTCCATTTCTATCCTGCCGGTGCGGAATATGCCATTCCTCTATATCTGCATATCAGAAGCGATTTCTTCAACCGGGACCGTTCACCGTTCTTTGCCCTGAACGCCGGCTGCCAGTTCCAGCTGACTGACGATGTAATCGACATCCACAAGGGAGTGTTCATCGAGCCGTCTTTCGGATACGGATTCAACACAGGAGAGAATCAGAGGTGCAACTTCTCGATCGGACTTGCATTGGATATGTATGATGACCGCGACCTCTACCGTTATCTCGATGCCGGCATCTGCTTTAAGTTCGGATATTCGTTTTAACAGACACCTCGGTCGTAATTCAAATGAAAAACGGCCGAGGAATCTTTAAAGACTGTTGCGAAGATTGCGGACCAGAGTCAGCAGAAGGGGCTTCCAGCTGTCGGTCGGGGACGATGCCTCGGCAATTCCTGTGAACAGGTTGGTGAACATGTTCAGGAAAAGGCGCTTGCGGAAGATGAAGAGAATCATCGCGCAGAGGAGATAGACTCCGCCTACAATGAATGCGGCTCCGCTGAGGCTTCCGATCAGATCTCCAAGAAGAACAATGAATGCGAAGGCAAAGACGGCCAGGACAATCAGCAGAAGCATGGCTATGACAAGAACAGCCAATACTCTGCTGAATCCGGCAGCAAGCCCGGCTATGACGACCTTCTTGAAATCATCTGTCCTCAGACTGAGGTAATCCCCCATTGCCGAGGACAGAATCGTCAAGATGTTTCTGATCTCCGACATCACTTTTCCTCCAAGGCTTCCTCGATCATATCAAGTCCTTCGGCAAGTTTCTCTTTTGCCTTGCCGGTCATGCCTTCAACTCCTTTTCTGATCTTGGCGCGTGTATTAGCTCCGGAATCAGGAGCAAGGAAAAGCGTCGCTACAGCTCCTGTCATCGCTCCCGCGATGAAACATAGCAATGATTTACCTGTATCCATAGTCTCTTTGTCTAAATGTTGTTGTTCGTCATATCCCATTCATAATGAGATATGACGGAAATTTCAGAAACTATACCATACAAGTGTAACAGGTCGTTTATTTTTTATCTCCATACGGAGCCTGATCCGGTCCGCTTAGATATTTTGTCTTTGGGGCATAACCATATCCATAAACTGAAGGCTTCACAATTTCCACAGTCATCCCAAGTGCTGAAATCATCCGGTAGAACACTGCGACACTTGGTACAATAACTCCATTCTCTATTCGGGAAATATACGACTTGGTGGTCTGAGTTCTTCTGGCCAGTTCTGCCTGGGAGACCTTCGCATCTTTTCGAGCGTCCCGGAGAATCAAGCCGGTATAATATGCATACGCTTCCTCTTCGAACTTGACCCGTTCGGGAGTGCCTTCTTTCCCATACCGCGCATCAAGCACCGCATCATAGTCCTGAATCATTGGTTCGCTTGTATTCATAATATTCTTCCTTGATCTTTAATGCTTTTGTTATCTCATTTGATGGAGTTTTCTGAGTCTTTTTCTGAAATCCATTGAACAGAACGACAATTCTCCCACCATCAAAAATGAAAAACACCCTATATATATTGCCATTAAACTCTGTTCGTAATTCATATAGTCCATCACGGATATGCTTGACAAACTTCGTCGGCAATCTGTCTTGTGTCTTTAGCAACACCAAACCATAATCTACCTTCTCCCGCTCCTTGGCCGTAAGACCTTTCATAAACTCGCCAAAATATTTGCCAAATACTCTAATCCTTCGTTTCATGTCACAAATATACAAAAGGTTTCAATATATTGTAACAATGTCGGGAAAATATTCTTACAATTTTACTGTTTGAAAACTTAAGCCAGATTTAGAGATGAAACTGTCTCGCGATATTTTCTTGAAACAGGGATGGATGTGCCGTCAGAAAGAGTCAGAGAATCGAATGAGAACTCATGAATCGATTCTTTTCTGACAACAAATGATCTGTGAACTCTGATGAAGTCTTCCCCAAGGAGATTCTCCCACTGGGTGATACCTGTCTTGTTTCTGAATTTGCTGCCGCCTGCTGCACACACCCATACTTCTGTATCCCGGGATTCGACATACAGGATTTCCGATGGATTCAATGAGACTTTCTTATAATCTGAAGTAAACACAATAGGTGTCTGGGTGTCAGAAAATGCTTTTTTAAGATACCTTGAGAGAAGGTAGTCACCACCAGTGATAAAAGCCATCGCTATCGCAATGAAAGCAGGATTGATCAGCATGGACGGGATATTTGCATGTCCATTGTAGATCTCAGACAAGCCCAGTACTGCAATATGGGTACAGAACAGGAAAAGCAGTTCAGTAACCATAACTGCGGCAGAAATGAAGAAAATGTCTGCCAGTCCTTTCTTGAAACTGCTGAAAGATACAGTCGGCAATACGAACTTCATGACGATGCAACCAGGTATAAGCATAAGGCTGATGAAAAAAGCATCAGGAAACTCATATTTCAGACTGGATAGCACAGCAGAAATGAGCAGTACCGCTATGATCCAATATAGGATAGATATGATAATACGCTTGTTCATCTTGGGCTTATCTGCGAACAAAAGTAGTAATAAAAACTCAATTACACGACACCACAAAGCAGGTCAGGGGGATTTGACATAAAGTGGAACGGATTTGAATTGGGATATTTTATACAAGTCCGATAACTTTGCACTCAGGATATCCTGCTGAAGTTAAACCTTTTTTAAAATCAATGAAATGGAAACAACAGAAATTATCGACACTCTTGCGACTCAGGCAGCACAGCAGACTCCATACTGGGCAGATTATAATGTCGCGGACTATTTTCTTAATGGTGGCATCGGCCCGATGTGTGTCATAACCTTATTCCTTATAGGAGTACTGGTTTCAGCGTGGAAAGCCCCGGCATGGGTCAGAGACTTCGGTTTCAGTGCAGTAATAGCATCTCTATGCTGGGTATTCTTCGACCTCTGTCAGATGTTTCAGGCAATGGAATGGTACGGAGCATACTCAGCCAACATTCTTGGAGGAGGATTGTGGA
The DNA here is from genome assembly GCA_017472115.1 of Bacteroidales bacterium. The sequence goes on from JAFUQW010000019.1 coordinate 3,200, forward strand.
GAATGCTTACTCCCCTTGTCTATGCAATGCTGATATATCTTCTCTCGATCCTCATCAGCACATTCCAGAAACCCCGAATCTAATATTTTATGACAAAAAAAAGAAAAATTTCGTTATTTAACTAAGAATTTAGTTGGATAATTAGAAAATTAGTTTTATGTTTGCATCGGGAAGTTCGGAGAACCGGCCTTTCCGATGTAAATTAGTTTGTCATCCTGAGCGAATGCGAAGGATCTTAACGAAGAAATTATGGGAGAAGCTATAAAGAACAGACCACAGGAACTGACAAAGGCAGAACTGGAGATAATGCAGGTGATATGGCAGAAGGAGAAGGTGCTGGTGCATGACATCCTCGCAGAACTGCCGGAGCCGAAGCCTGCTTACAATACGGTATCGACAATCGTGCGTATCCTCGAGAACAAGGGATTCGTGTCGCACAAGGCATATGGAAGGACATACGAGTACTTCCCTATCGTGGCGAAAGAAGAATACACCAACACATACATGCGGACTGTCCTTGACAATTTCTTCGAAGGTTCGATAAGCCGTATGGTGAATTTCTTCTCATCGCAGAAGTCGATTTCGTTGGAGGAAACCGACGAGATCATGAAGATATTGAACGGAGGCAAATAGTTTAATGAATCACTCCCCTATGGCAGCAATCAGATACATGATCGAGGTGACAGTCTGCAGCGGACTGTTTCTGGTAGCATACCGCTGGCTTCTCGCGAAGAAGGTCAGTTTCGGCCTATGCAGGGCGTTCATAATGGCGTCCATGCTTCTGGCTGTAGC
>JAFUQW010000155.1 GCA_017472115.1 Bacteroidales bacterium
CGTGCTTGCGATTCCGATCTCTCTCCTTGCTTCATTGATGTATCTCTGGGCTACAGGCAACACGCTCAACATCGTGTCGATGTCAGCACTCTCCATAGCGATCGGTATGGTCGTCGATGACGCCATCGTGGTTCTCGAGAATATCTCGACCCATCTTGAGAGGGGAGCCAAGCCGAAGGAGGCCGCCGTGCATGCGACCCAGGAAGTGGGTATTTCCGTAATCGCTTCCACATTGACGATGCTTGCCGTATTCCTCCCGCTAACCATGATCAAGGGTATGGCCGGCCTCATGTTCAAGCAGCTCGGATGGATCACCAGCATCATCATGATCGTCTCAACGATCGGTGCGCTTACTCTCATCCCGATGCTTTGTTCACAGTTCCTGCGCTACAAACCTAAGCATGGAAAGCTGCATGCCCTTATCTTCGGTAACTTCAATAAGTTCATCGATTGGATATCAAGAGGTTACGGTGTTCTTATCAACTGGTGCGTAACACACAGGATTATCGTCATACTTTCAGGAATCGGCGTTTTCGTGGCATCAATGCTTCTGCTCTTCCCTGCAGTCAAGACCGAGTTCTTCCCATCATCCGACCAAGGCCGAATCACAGTCCAGCTCGAACTCCCGGCAGGTACAGGTCAGGATATCACACGCGAACTCGGATTCGAACTCTACGACAGGTTCACTGAAAGCATTCCTGAGATAGAGAACTGCTCATTCTCCCTCGGACAGGCTGATTCGGACAACTCTTTCGCTGCAATGCAGACCAACGGTACCCATGTGATATCATACAATATCAATATCGGAAGCATGGAAGAGCGTGAGAGATCTCAGGCTCAGATAGCAGATGTCATCCGTACGATTCTCGCGGACTATCCTCAGTTCAAGAAGATACGTGTGTCGGAAGGTGGCGGCGGAATGGGTGGAGCATCCACTGTGGATGTCGAGATCTATGGCTATGACTTCGAGACCACAGACCGTATAGGACAGATCGTCCAGGAGAAGATGCTTGCAGACGGAGCATTCAATCAGGTACTTCTCAGCCGTGATGAATATACTCCGGAGTATCAGGTTGATTTTGACAGAGAGAAGCTTGCCATCAATGGTCTCAACAGTACGACTGCCGCTTCTTACCTCAGTGCCGCAATCAACGGAGCCACTCAGTCGTTCTATCGCGAGGATGGTGACGAGTATGACATCCGCGTGCGCTATGCCCCTGAATTCAGGACAAGCATCGAGGATATCGAGAATATCATGATCTACAACAATATGGGTCAGGGCTTCAGGATCAAGGATCTCGGTACCGTCATCGAGAGCCAGGTACCGCCTTCAATCACCCGTAAGAACCGTGAGCGTGTGCTCACTGTCTCAGGTGTGGTTGCTGCAGGTATCGCTCTTTCGGATGCCGTGGCCATGACTGAGGCTGATATGAACGAAATCGACATTCCGGGTGAAATCACCTACAGGATCGGAGGTTCTTATGAGGACCAGCAGGAGACCTTCGGCGATCTGATCATGCTCCTCGCGATGATCATCATCCTCGTGTATATCGTGATGGCTTCTCAGTTCGAGTCCTTCCTAAGTCCTTTTGTGATCATGTTCTCGATTCCGTTCGCATTTGTGGGCGTATTCCTCGGACTTGTTGTTTCCAACACAGCCCTCGGCGTTATGGGTCTGATAGGTATTCTCATCCTCATGGGTATCGTGGTGAAGAACGGTATCGTGCTCATCGACTACACCATACTCATGCGTGAGAGAGGCAAAAGCATTGTCGAATCCACGGTAATTGCGGCCAAGTCCCGTCTTCGTCCTATCCTCATGACAACCCTCACGACAGTGCTCGGTATGATCCCGATGGCGGTAGGACAGGGTGAGGGTTCGGAAATGTGGCGTTCGCTCGGTCAGGTTGTGGCGTGGGGTCTTTCAATTTCGACCGTCGTGACACTCGTCCTCATCCCTACCATCTATGCTTCACTTGCTTCATGGCAGGAGCGCCGTGCCGCCAGAAAGGCAGCGCGCAAAGCCGCAAAGGCATAATCGGAGAGAGGTAACGTAAAAAGATGTTTTCATGTTTTTGCGATAACGCTGAAAAAAGGTATAAGTTGACAACAATTGAAAATAGAATAAAGGTTGAATAACATGAAAGGAATTTTTCTTGCCTATGACCAGGCATACAATATGGAAGTGGCTGATGCAATCGAGGCGATCGGCTGCAAGGGCTTCACTATGTGGCAGGACATTGCAGGCCGCGGAAGCGAAACCGGCGAGCCTCATCTCGGCAACCATGCATGGCCTACCATGAACAACGCCATCCTTACATTTGTACCTGACGAAAAAGTTGACGAGATTCTGTCTGCTGTCAGGGCGATGGATGAGGAAACTCCTGACCTCGGGCTCAGGGCTTTTGTGTGGAATATAGAAAAATCATATTAATCAGCTTCATCCCTATTTTATATAGGTATCAATATTGTAAATCCAGTTGCAAATTTTTATATTTGCGATTGGATTTTTGCTTTAAGTGATATATAAGAACAAGTTGCATCAGTTTGAAAGTTGAGAATGACATTCACTTAAAATGATGTAGATGTTTTTTACATGTCTATGGCAGGTCCGGATTATGATTAACACTTAAAATATTCAGATATGGCACATGTAATAACTGATGCGAATTTCGCAGAAACCCTTAATACCGACAAGCTTGTTGTTGTTGACTTCTGGGCGACCTGGTGCGGCCCATGCAAGGCTATCGCCCCTATCGTGGAGGAACTCGCTGCAGAATATGCCGACAAGGCTGTCATCTGCAAATGCAATGTGGATGAGTGCGATGATGTTCCTATGAATTACGGTATCAGAAGCATTCCTACACTTATCTTCTTCAAGAACGGAGAAGTGGTTGACAGACATGTCGGTGCATCTTCAAAGGCTGATCTTGCAGCTAAGATAGAGTCTCATCTTTAATAACTGAACATATGAAAAGGATTATTGCTGTCGTTGCATTTCTTGCAATGGCACTTGCAGGAGCGTCTGAAGTCAGCGCTCAGAAATACGGAGTGACAGGTGGAGCCAACTTTACCAGCATGAGGTCCATCGAAAAGAGCTCCGCAACAGGTTATTATGTCGGAGGAACCGCACAGTTCAAGCTTCCTCTCGGCTTCTCTCTTCAGCCGTCGCTGATTTATTCGGCGAAGGTTTCCGAGGTGGGTGACAATGCATTAGACACTTTCCGTATGAACGTCGGATACCTCGAGCTTCCTGTTTCAGTGCAGTGGGGACCGGATCTTCTTGTGTTCAGGCCGTTCCTTGACGTGACTCCTTATGTGGGTTATGCGTTGAATACCAACATCAAGTCTGTTGCTGACGAGGTTGATCTCGGAGGTCTCAATGAGATCAAGGACGAAGCTTTGGCAGAGGTGAAGAAAGGATTCGGTGACATGGTCAACAAACTTGAGTACGGTCTTGGAATCGGAGCCGGTGTAGAGGTGTGGAGATTCCAGGTGATCTGCCGTTATAACTGGAATTTCGGTCCGCTCGTAAATGTGACCAAAGATACGGAAGTACCGGAAATTGTACAGACTCAGATCAAGGATGCCGTAAAGGGCAAGAACTTCGGAGGTGTTACCCTCTCTCTCGCTTTCATGTTCGGTAAATAATGGACATGAGGAAGATAGCGGTATTCTGTTCCGCAAGGCAAGACATTGACCCGCAATATCACAAAGTCGCCCGAGAATTTGTCCGGGCGGCTTCGTTGCGTGGATATGGCATAGTATCCGGCGGTACGATAAAAGGAACGATGGGCGAGATTTCCGATGAACTCCGAGACTGTGGAGGCTACCATCTCGGTGTCATTCCGAGATTCATGAAGCAGTATGTCTATCCTGAACTTTCGGAAGTCATCTGGACTGACACGATGGCCGAAAGAAAGACTCTTCTGAGGAAGGATACATGTGCGGTGGTCGCTCTTCCGGGAGGCATAGGAACTCTTGACGAGCTTATCGAGACATTTGCCCTTGTGCATCTCGAGCAGCATCAGGGGAAGATGTATGTGCTGGACCACAATGGTTTTTATGAACCTCTCAGGCAACTTCTTCAGCACTATGTCAACACAGGCATGATGAGCAAGGAAACTTTCCTTAAAATGAAATTTGCCCGTACGGTTGAAGAGATTTTGGATGATCTTCAGAAATAATCTATGGATATCAAGTCAATAAAGGAATACCTCGGACAGGATTGGTCGATGGTGCAGATGCATATATCGGATGCGTTGAAAAGCGACATTGACCTTTTGAATGCGACCAATGCTTCCATACTTTCGCATTCGGGAAAGCAGCTCAGGCCTATGCTTGCCCTGCTGCTCGCGCGTGCATGTTCCGGTGGAAAGGTTACGGAGGCTACATACCGCTATGCGGCTGCTTCGGAACTGCTGCATAATGCAACACTTCTGCACGATGATGTGGCTGACGGCAGTGACCAGCGCAGGGGTGTGCCGACCGTCATGTCACTGATGGGTCCGTCTGTTTCAGTTCTTGTCGGAGATTATTGGCTTGTGAAGGCTGTGGAGCAGATCCTCGGCAATGGTGAAGGGGATGTCAGGGTAATCGGAATATTTGCAAAGACTCTCAGTTATCTTGCAGAGGGAGAGATGCTTCAGCTCCAGAAGGCTCAGAGCGGAGATACGGACATGGATGACTATCTGAGGATAATCTACAACAAGACCGGTTCTCTGTTCGAGGCGGCCTGCATGTCTGCGGCAATCTCGGTAAATGCATGCGGGGAGTACGAAAGAGCGGCCAAGGAATATGCGGTGGCCCTCGGGTTGGCCTTTCAGATAAGGGATGACATGCTGGATTATGCCGGCACTGCATCTGTGGGCAAGCCTTTGGGGGTCGATATTCTCGAACAGAAGATTACCATGCCGTTATTGGGGGCATTTATCCGTGCCGGAAAGGAGAAGGAGATGGAAGTCCGGGCACTTGTGGCTGATATAGCAGGTCATCCTGAGCATAAGGATGGGATCGTGGCCTTTGTCAAGGACAGCGGTGGTCTCGAAGAAGCTCGCCGGGAACTCGAAAACTATGTCGGGAAAGCAGTCAAGGCTCTTGACGTGCTTCCGGACTCGTACGAAAAGAAATGCCTTGTGGAACTTGCATATTTTACAGCAAAAAGGATAATGTAGGATGAGGTTTGCTGATGTCATAGGAAATGCTTCGGTAGCGAAGGTACTCTCGTCGATGGCTGACAGCGGGAGAGTGGCTCATGCCATGCTCATGTATGAGAACGAGGGGTGCGGTGCCCTGGCGCTGGCTTTGGCTTACCTTCAGTATCTCAACTGCAGCAATCCTCATGACGGTGATTCTTGCGGTGAGTGCCCTTCCTGCAGACAGATGTCTAAACTGATCCATCCGGATGTTCATTTCGTGTTCCCGGTCAACAAGGGACCTAAGACTACGGACGAAAAGCCGACATCGGAATCTTATATCAGGTACTGGAGGGAACTTGCCATCGCAAACCCTTATTTCACGGAAGCCGATCTGCAGCGCGCCATAGGCATAGAGTCGAAGAACGGACTGATTGCCGTTGCTGAGGCTAAGTCCATAATTGCCAAGCTGTCTCTCACATCTGTTGCCGACGGGTATAAGGCCGTGATATTCTATCTGCCGGAAAAGATGAATCAGGAGACGGCCAACAGACTTCTCAAGATGGTAGAGGAACCGCCTGAAAAGACTGTGTTCATCTTCATTACCCATGCGCCGGAGAAGGTGCTGCAGACCATTTTCTCGCGTTGCCAGAGCGTGCGTGTGCTGCCCTTGACCAAAGATGAAGCCGCCGCAGTCAGGGATATGAATCCTTTTGATGACTCGGAGGAACATGCCATGTTCATGGAATTGTTCACCGATCTGATGAATGCGGTGACCGGGTGTGATCTTATGGCGGCTCTTGAGTGCGGAGAGGTTATGGCGGCCCTTGATTCGCGAGAAAAACAGAAAGCTTTTTGTACCTTTGCAAGTGAATGCATCAGAAAGATATTCATGATTCAGCAGAATCTGCCGCAGCTTGCAGGAGTGTCCGAAGAGGAAAAGGAATTTTACGACATGATTTCGCGCAGCGTAAGTAAGGGATTCTGCTCGAAATCGATAACAAATATAGAGAAGGTCGTTGCGATGATCGACAGGAACGTCAGTTCGAAGATCCTGTTCTGCGACCTTGTCAACAGGATGTTTTTAAGTGTATGACAGAATCTAATGAGATAAAGAGATACGACTGTTCGAGAGGTTGTGTCGTGGAGCGTACGGAGTCAGGCGAGGTGGATTGTACATATCGTCAGGGCTGCTGCAAGCTTGAGGTATATAACTGGCTTCAGGGAGTGAATCAGGAGCAGTATAAGGATCTGTTCGAGGTGCGTTTCAAGAACACCCGCAAAGCCATCTTCCGCAACGGTTCCGGTCAGAGCATAAAGATTGGGGATATGGTCATTGTCGAGGCTGCCAACGGCCACGACCTCGGAATCGTGACTCTTGAAGGCCCCGTTGTCGCACGTCAGATGAAGTGCAAGAGGATAGATCCGGAAACATTCGAATTCAAGAGGATTTACCGCAAGGCCAAGCTTTTCGACATAGAGAGGTGGCAGGAGGCCATTGCCCGTGAACATGAGACCATGATCCGCTCACGTCAGATAGCCGCGGAACTCGGACTTGAAATGAAGATCGGAGATGTCGAGTTCCAGGGTGACGGTACCAAGGCCATATTCTATTATATTGCTGACGGTCGTGTGGATTTCCGTCAGCTGATCAAGGTCTTTGCAGAGGAATTCCGCATAAGGATCGAGATGAAGCAGATCGGTGCCCGTCAGGAGGCCGGCCTTATCGGCGGTCTCGGAGTCTGCGGACGCGAATTGTGCTGCTCGAATTACATTTCAAGTTTCCAGTCGATCACTACTTCTGCAGCCCGTACCCAGGATCTTTCACTTAATCCTCAGAAGCTGGCCGGCCAGTGCGGCAAGCTCAAATGCTGTCTGAATTATGAAACGGCTTCATATATAGATGCACAGTCACGCATTCCTAAGGTCAACAATCCTCTCGAATTCGAGGATGGTCTGGCTTATCTTATGAAGACGGATATTCTTCGTGAAATCATGTATTTCTCATATGATCCGCAGTCGCTTGCCAATCTTTATCCTCTTTATGCTGAGGATGTCTGGGACATCATAAGGATGAACCGCAATGGCGAGAGGCCGGCTTCACTCAAGGATGACTCTGTTCCTGCAGCACCTGAATTCGTGACAGCCGTGGGTGACGATGCCATAAACCGTTTCGACGAGGCACGCAAGCGCAAAAAGAAGAAGAAATCAGGATCGAAGAAGTCTGCTGCATCACAGAAGGCGGATGGTGCTCAGATGGAGAACCGGCCTTCAGATCAGGATAACACCCGTTCGGGACAGCAGCAGGATGGTCAGAAGCGGGAAAGTCAGAACGGTAATCGACGCGACGGTCATGGCAACAGACGTGGCGGCAACAGAAACGGACGTAACCATAACGGAGGGCACGGTGACCGTCAGAAAAAGGAAAAGCCACAGGAGTAGTTATGGGAAAAGACAAGCTTAGAAAATTCCGCGAGAACGAGACTTTCAGGTGTCTGGTCCAGCCGGCTACATCGGAAGTCTTAGGATGTGATCATCCTCTCAAGGGACGATGGGGCCGTGATTTCTTCGGAAATGACAGACCTGTCGTGCTGGAACTTGGATGCGGAAAGGGAGACTACACTGTTGATCTTGCCGAACGTAACCCTTCATGCAATTATATCGGTGTCGATATCAAGGGTGCACGCCTCTGGAAGGGAGCAAAGTATGCTGAGGAGCACGGACTTAAGAATGTAGGCTTCCTGCGTACACGTATAGAATTCATAGAGTCCCTCTTCGCTCCGGGAGAGGTATCCGAGATCTGGATAACATTTGCAGATCCCCAGATAGGCCGTGAGAAGAAACGCCTTACTGCACCGCTTTTCATGAACCGCTACCGCAACTTTCTACGTGAGGGCGGTATCATCCATCTCAAGACGGACAGCCGTTACCTTCACGAATATTCTCTTGCCATGGCACAGCAGAACGGCCTGAAGGTGCTTGCGGCTGCAACGGACATATATGGCGCGGACAGGGAGAGACTTTATGAGAGCGGACTTTCATCGCTTTGCGGTCGTTCTGCCGTGGACGCCTTGTTTGAAGTCCAGACATTCTATGAGTCACAGTATCTTGCTCAAGGTTTCCCGATCACGTATCTTTCTTTCCTCGCTGATCACGAAGGCGAATATGTCAGTCCCGAATGGGCCGAGGAACTCTGGAAAGACGAAGGTCATCACTTCGTCATACCTTCCGGCCTTCCGGTTGCAAGCAAGTTCTATCCTGAAGGATAGGCTTATCCGCAGATCGCTGGCGCCTATTACCTTGACTATCAACGTATTGAATATAATTCGCTGCTGTCTTTCTGCTGCAGCGAATTACTGTTAAGGTGTTGTGGGTCAGTGGGTTAGGTGCCAGTCAGACTTCTGTCCAATGGATGCGGATGCCTTTTCGTTCCATGCCTCGGAACCATGTCATCTGCCTTTTGGCAAACTGATGGATTGCGGTGGCAAGTCCGGTGCGCATTTCTTCGAATGTGAGTTCACCTATTATATATAAGGTGACGAACTTGTATTCCAGACCGTAATATATAAGATTTTCTGCCGGAACAGGCCTGGCTGCACCTGTCTTTGTCAATGCCGGGTGAGTACCGTCGAGAAGTCCGCGTATTTCCTCGACCATGCCCTCTTCCAGACGGGCATCCAGACGGCGGTCTATCCTCGCGTTCCTTTCTTCCCGGCTCACGAGGGTACCTATATAATATGTGTTCTTCGGAAGGAATGAAGTACGCTGCACAGGATGTTCGGATTCATAGATGGCAATTTCGAGGGCGCGGATCAGGCGCTTGCGGGTGTCGTAGTCGGTGGTGTTGTGAAGCGGCTTGAGAGCGGCGAGCCTTCTGATGAGTTCTTCATCGCTTTCCTTTTCGAGTTCCGCCCTTAGTTGTGGGTCAGGCTGGACTTCGGGAAGGGAATATCCACAAGTGGCAGCCTCTATATATAGCCCGCTGCCTCCGCAGAGAATAGGTATTCCACCTCTGTCTCTGATGTCTTTATAAGCCTTTTCGAAGTCTCTCTGGTACTCGAAGATGTTATACTTTGTGCCGGCATCGACAATGTCCATCAGATGATAAGGAATCTCCTCATATTCATTCAGGTCCTTGCCTGTGCCTATGTCCATTCCGCGATAGACCTGACGGGAGTCGGCGGAGATTATTTCGGCTCGGCTTGCCTCCAGCAGAACATTGATACGGCGGGCAAGCTGCACTGCATACCGGGTCTTGCCGGAAGCCGTAGGTCCCAGAACGCAGATAAGGTCTATTTCACTGCTGAGATACTTTCTCAGAATTTCCGCCACATCGATTTCCTCGGCAGGCGGCATCTCCGCCATCGGCGGTATGGGAGTGAACTGTTTCTTTGACATATACGTACAAAGGTATGCAAAGAATCGGAATATTCTTTTAAATTTGCACGATAATAGGTTTTGGAGGGATGATATGACTTATTTGGAAGAAATACGTGAACTTATAAATTTGGTTCCGCCGACATTAGTGGATTTTTCGTTACCGAGAGATATTGCACGTACCCCGACTCAGGCAAGTTCTAATTTCATAACTAACAAGGAACAAGGCGACTGGGCAGAGAATCTGTTGACAAGGGCAATCAACGACAGTTCCACTAACTATGTAGCTGTAAAATATGGAAAATCCGACGCAATTGTTGCTGGAGAACCCGGATTTGATAAGTTTTTTCAGGAATTTCAAGAAGAATTGGATACGATTGGCAAACGTCCCGATCTGCTCATATTCAGAAAAGATGACTATGTTGAAGAATGGGGACCTGATATAAGCCATTTAGACCATACCGTTATAGATGACTATGTAAGAAAAGCCATTGCCGGTATAGAGGTGAGATCGAGTGCATTTCTCATAGATCACTATGACGACGCCATGCAGAGGCGTACAGATTATTACACGAGTAGAGCCGTCGTGCTTAGAGATAGTCTGTTAAGTGATTATGACAATGAACTGTCACATCCTTCAAGGGTAAAATATAAAGATATACTAAGTTCTCTTACTCCCGAATCTCTCAGCATTACGGATTTCAGAGTTCCGACATGGCGTTCTTCAGAGAGATTGGCTTCATTGACAGCCGGCCTGAAGGAACTTAAAAATGCAATCAAAGAAATACAGAAACGTGATTATCTCTCCATTACTCCAAAAGTAGAAGACTTGAAAGTCGTTTACAAATGGATTGAGACTTATAATGTTCCGCATTTTTACTTTCAGGTGTTTTTTGATAAGATATATGGAATGTCATTCAAAAGAATCCTGGAAATCATAACTGATCCTGATAACGAAGGTGATGTGTTCTCCGTTGAAAGTGATTCAAAGAATCAGAATAAGGATACTATCAAGATCAGATCAAAATCAGGGGTTGAAATAGCCGGCAAGGTCGATGAACCGGAGCATCATAGCGTAAGAAAAGAAATGGAACGTGGGCGACTTCTTTTTTATGTGACATTCAATGGTGGCACGGCCTATCTTGATATAGATAATCTTAGGAATATACTTGATATAAAGGGAAATTTCTGATGACAGAGGGTATCGGCATGGAAGCAGATTACATACGCAAGACTCCTCTTGAACACAGGAAGAAGTTTGCGCAATTCTTCACACCGGAAGTTCTGGCGGATATTATGACCGGATGGCTGGTGGAGAAGGAAGATCTGCATACTGTGCTTGAACCGGCGTTCGGCCTCGGTATATTTACAAGACAGCTTCAGAAAAAAAAGGAAGGCTTGAAGATCAAGGGATTTGACATTGATGAAAGAATCTTCAATGAATCCCAAAAGAAGTTCGGTACTGATGTGAATCTTCTTCGTCAGGATTATATGTATAACGACTGGAACAACAAGTACGACGGTATCATATGTAATCCACCATATTTCAAATTTCACGATTACGACAATAAGGGAGTTATTGCAGAAATAGAGAAAAGACTCTCATGCCGTCTTAACGGCTTTACCAATCTATATACACTTTTCTTGCTGAAATCAATCCATCAATTGAATCCGGGCGGCAGGTGCATTTACATAGTACCTTCAGAGTTCCTTAACTCTGATTACGGAACTTTGGTCAAATCTCATCTGCTCAAGACCAAGACGCTGCGTCATATCGTCGTGTTCGATTTCGAGGATAATCTATTTGATGATGCCATTACCACCTCATGCCTTATTTTGTGTGAAAACAAAGATGAGGATTCCTTTGTCAGGTTTTCATGTCTTGAAAGCAGTCGGGACATGGGAAAGTTAGGTTCATTATTGAGTGGCAATAATGAAAAAGAAATACATACACGTATGTATCATCTTTCGGAACTGGATCCGGGTGTCAAGTGGAAGAAATATTATCAGGATAGTTATTCTTCGCAATTCAAGAATCTGGTTCCCTTTTCCAACTATGCGAAGATAATGCGAGGTATAGCTACAGGAGCTAATGATTTCTTCGTTTTCAACAGATCAAAGGCTGAAAGATATGGAATATCTGAAAAATATCTTCTTCCATGCATATGCAGATGTGCGGATGTCCGCAAGTCTGTTTTTACCGATTCGGACTTCGAAAAACTGAAGGCGGCTGACAGAAAGGTGTTTCTTCTCAATGCCGTAGGGGCCGATGACAAGGCCGTTCTCAGCTACCTCGTCAAAGGTGTTGAAGAAGGGATCGACAGAAAGTATCTTACAGCAAGCAGAAAGCCATGGTACTCATTGGAAAACCGTCCTCCATCGCCGATCTGGGTGTCCGTATTCAACAGGACCGGAGTAAGATTTGTAAGGAATCTTGCCTGCATAGCGAACCTGACCACATTCCATTGTGTATATCCTCATCATAATCTGTATAATGATATTTCTGATGATCTGTTGTTTGCTTATCTTCAGACAGATATAGCAAAAGACATCCTCACTGACAACGGCCGGGAATATGGTAACGGGCTTCAGAAATTCGAACCAAATGACCTGAATAAAGGTATGATGTTGGATATTGCCATGTTGCCGGAAGCTCAGAAGTCAGAAATAGAGAACTTGTACAGGAACAACATAGACAACATACCTATAAAGGAAATTGAAAATATATTGTTGGATTATTTTAAGATTTGATTATGCCGAAAGCAAAAAGCAGTGTAGAGATAAAGAACAGGAGGGCGTCGTTTGACTATGAGTTCATCGAGACCTTCCAGGCGGGAATTGTGCTGACCGGCACAGAGATAAAGTCCATCAGGGCGGGCAAGGCTTCGCTGGTGGATACGTTCTGCTACTTCAATGGTAATGAGCTGTATGTCAAGAATATGCACATAGCGGAGTACTGGTGGGGCAGCTGGGGCAAGCATGATCCGCGCCGTGACCGCAAGCTCCTTCTGAGCCGCAAGGAACTGAACAAGCTCCAGAGAGCGGTCAAGGAAAAGGGCCTGACCATCGTGGGTGTCAAGCTGTTTATAGCGGACAACGGCTATGCAAAGCTTATCATAGCATTAGCACGAGGAAAGAAGGAATTCGATAAACGTGCATCCATCAAGGAGAAAGACCTCCGCCGCGAGATGGAACGCATGTAGCGTGTTGTGCAAGACGTTGATTTATAGTGTATTATACAATTGGCTCGCCGTTGAAGGACGGCGAGCCAATTGCTTAATCTTCTGATTGTCAGCGAGATGCTGATCACGCATCTTACAGTCCGAATGCTTCCTTGATCATATCGACCGAGTCGAGGAGTTCCCATCCGAAGAACTGGACGAGTTCCTGAACATCCTTGCCATTGCGGCGGACAGTGACTGAGGCCTTGTAAGGATCACGTCCCACGTGGCCGTATGATGCGGTCGGTTCATAGATAGGCTTCTTGAGACCGAACTTCTCGATGATCTTTGCAGGGCGAAGGTCGAAGAGCTGCTCTATCTTGAGAGCGATCTCAGCATCTGAGAGTCCGTTTGCTGCAGTGCCGTAGGTGTTCACGAAAATGCTGAGAGGGCGTGCCACTCCGATGGCATATGAAACCTGTACGAGCATCTCGCGTGCGACACCTGCTGCCACCATGTTCTTTGCGATGTAGCGTGCCGCGTATGCTGCCGAACGGTCAACCTTTGACGGGTCCTTGCCGGAGAAGGCTCCACCGCCGTGTGCACCCTTTCCGCCGTATGTGTCAACGATGATCTTGCGGCCGGTGAGACCTGTGTCACCGTGAGGACCTCCGATCACGAACTTGCCGGTAGGGTTCACGTGAAGGATATAGTCGTCCTTGAAAAGTGCGGCTGTTTCAGGTGCGAGGGTATCGATGAGCATAGGGAGAAGAATGTTCTGCACATCTTCACGGATCTTGGCCTGCATTGCCTCGTCAACCCTTTTCTGGCCGAACTGTGCGCATCCGTCAGCATAGCTCATGTTGCCGAGAGATGTCGGTGTGAACTCGTCATGCTGGGTCGAGATAACGATGGTATGCACGCGGACAGGCTGGTTGGTATCTCCGTCATACTCGATTGTGAACTGCGACTTTGAATCCGGACGCAGATATGGCATGAGTTCCGGCTGCTGCTTGCGGATCTTTGCAAGCATGAGGAGGGCCTGATGCGAGAGTGCGAGCGGAAGAGGCATGTATTCCTCTGTGTCACAGCATGCATAGCCGAACATCATTCCCTGGTCGCCGGCTCCCTGTGCGTCAGCATCTTCGCCTACAACACCGCGGTTGATGTCAACGCTCTGCTCATGGAGAGCCGAGAGGATTCCGCATGAATTACCGTCGAACATATATTCGGCCTTGTTGTAGCCGATCTTGTTGATGACGCGGCGTACTGTCTTTGGAATGTCAACGTAAGCATCCTCCGAGCGTACCTCGCCGCCCACTACCACGAGTCCGGTGCTGCAGAATGTCTCGCATGCCACCTTCGCCTCAGGATCCTGGCGGAGAAACTCGTCGAGGATCGCGTCGGAAATCTGGTCCGACACTTTGTCAGGGTGTCCTTCCGACACCGATTCAGATGTAAATAAGTAATTCATATTCTTCAAATTTTTCCTTTAATTCTATATATGTCAAAGGCTTTTGTCCACGAAAACACCGGTTTGGGTGGAAAAGTATTAGTTTTTATGCCGTTCCTCCACGAAAAGCACCGTTCTGGTGGAATCCCCCCCGCCGGACTTAAGGGGCAGCGCCCCTGGCATAAAAAAATAAGCCCCACAAAAATGCGGAGCCGTCACAAAAACACAAAACATTGATATGAAAGCGGTCATCATGGCATCGATGACCATTGTAGTCAACATTTTAGCATTTTTTAAAGTGGTTGCAAGCAGCCAAATCTCTCCACATCTTCATTTTTCGGGCGGCAAAGATAGTGAAAATTCCTGATTTGCAAACATGTCGGACAAGAAAAAATTTAAACAATATTACAATAGTGTAAAAATCCTACTAAAAGACATATAAAAGTGCATTCAAAATTTTTAAAATACCGCAAAGTGTAGTATCTTCGCGCCATAAAAACCTTATTATTTTTAACTAAATCGTTATGAAACAAACAATTAAGTGTCTTATTGCTGCTTTTGCAGCAATGCTTATGAGCGTAGCTGCCTTTGCACAGGTGACTACATCAGCTCTGGGTGGACGTGTTGTTGACGCTAACGGTCAGCCTGTGGTTGGTGCGGCAGTGGTTGCCACACACACACCATCAGGTACTGTTTACGGCGTTATCACTAATGAGAACGGTCGTTATACCATCAACGGTATGCGTTCCGGTGGTCCTTACAAGGTAGAGTTCTCTTGCCTTGGATACCAGCCACTCACTTACACAGATGTAACTCTTCAGCTCGGTGAGACTTCGTCTCTCAACGGTCAGTTGAATGAGGACTCTGAAATGCTCGGTGAAGCAATGGTGATTGCAGCTTCTGCATCTAAGTTCGCTGCTGAGAAGACAGGTGCCGCTACAAATATCTCAAGCGCACAGATCACTTCTCTTCCAACAGTGAGCCGCAGCATTACTGATGTCACAAGACTCTCACCTTACGGTGGTAACGACATGAGCTTTGCCGGTGCGGATGGCCGTACAGCTAACTTCACCGTCGATGGAGCGAACTTCAACAACAACTTCGGTCTTTCAGAGAACCTCCCTGGCGGTGGCAACCCTATCTCTATCGATGCAATCGAGGAACTCCAGGTGGTGATCTCTCCATATGACGTTCGTCAGACCAACTTCATCGGTGGTGGTGTAAACGCCATTACAAAGTCAGGTACAAACACATTCAAGGGTACTGCCTATGTTTACCACCGCAACGAGAATATGCGTGGTAATCAGGTATCCGGTGTTGAAATCGCTGGCGCACGTGACCGTGACCGCAATACTACTTATGGTTTCACACTTGGTGGACCTATTGTAAAGAACAAGCTCTTCTTCTTCGTGAACGCTGAGTACTCGCAGACTCCTTCTGTTGCAGTTCGTTGGAGAGCATCTGAGGACGGTGTAGGTAACTCTGACAAGTATCTTTCATATACTACAGTTGCAGATATGGAGCGTGTGCAGAAGCACGTGATGGACAAATACGGATATGATACCGGTTCATTCACAGATTTCCCTGCAGACCAGAGCAACCTCAAGCTCCTTGCAAGACTTGACTGGAACATCAACGACGCAAATCATCTTGCAGTTCGTTACAACTATACCAACAATACAGGTTGGAACGGTCCTAACGCATCTTCAATGGACGGTGGTACACGTTCTGCATACGCTCGTACATCTTTGTACTCAATGGCGTTTGCTAACTCTATGTACTCTATGAACAACCTCGTTCATTCAGTATCAGTCGATCTCAACAGCCGCCTCAGCGACAACCTCTCAAACCAGTTCCTCGCTACATTCTCAAAGCTCGACGACGTTCGTGGAACAAACTCTAAGGAGTTCCCTTTCATCGACATCCAGGACGGTACTAATACAAACACTCAGTACATGGCTCTCGGATACGAGCTCTTCACTTGGAACAACGCAGTTCACAACACTCACATCAGCGTGAAGGATGACCTCGTGTACTACGCTGGAAACCACAAGGTTACAATGGGTGTGAACTATGAGTATCAGATGGCTGACAACGCATACATGAGAAACGGTACAGGTTATTACCGTTACGCAAGCGTTGATGATTTCATCGACGGTGCTGCTCCTGAGGTTGTATGTCTTACCTACGGTTATGACGGTGAGAAGAACCCTGCAGCTCGTGTTCAGTTCCACAAGGCAGGTATCTACGCTCAGGATGAGTGGAATGCTACAGATGCGTTCAAACTCACATACGGCCTCCGTCTCGACGGTCTCTTCTTCGACAACGGTGACCTCATGACCAACAACAAGATCCTCGCAATCGACTATATCGGCAAGGACGGTCAGAAACGCAACATCGACACAGGAAAGTGGCCTACTGCAAACGTAACAGTATCTCCACGTATCGGTTTCAACTGGGATGTCACTGAGGACAGAAGCCTCACCCTCCGCGGAGGTACAGGATTCTTCTCAGGTCGTCTCCCTCTCGTGTTCTTCACCAACATGCCTACAAACTCAGGTATGGTTCAGTATCAGGCTCAGATCAACGCCAAGAACCTTGAAAAGATGTTCGGCAAGGATGAGAACGGCGATCCTGTCTACACAATGGACGTATTCAAGGGTGGTCTCGTGACCGATGCTAACGGAAAAGCAACTACTCAGGCTCTTCTTGACAAGCTCATCGCAATGGGTTATCCTTCTACAATCTCTCCAGACGAGGGTGCTGTTCCTTCTTCAATCTCTGCAGTGGATCCTAAGTTCAAGATGCCTCAGGTTTGGAAGACCTCTCTCGCTTTCGATTACAGATTCCCTACAACATTCCCATTCTCTATCACTGCTGAGGGTATCTTCAACAAGACAATCAACGGTGTGACAATCTCTGACTGGAGCATGATGCCTGTAAACGGCTTTACAAGATTCAACGGTGTTGACAACCGTCCTATCTATCCTGCAAACTTCAGAACTGGAACAAAGGCATTCGTTCTTGAGAACACTAACAAGGGTTACGGATACTCAGCAAATGTGACTGTGAACATGGCACCGGTTGAGGGTCTCAGCCTCATGGCAGCTTACACTCACACTGCATCAAAGGAACTCACAGGTATGCCTGGTTCAGCAGCTGAGTCTGCTTTCACATATGTTCCTACAACAGAAGGTCCTAACAATATCAAGCTTCACAACTCTCAGTATGTGACTCCGGACCGTGCCGTTGCATCAGCAACTTACAGCGACAAGTCTAACAACCACTTCAGCCTTATCTATGAGGCGTGGAGAGGAGGTTACAACTACTCTTACATGACTGTCAACGATATGAACGGTGACGGTTACAACTACGATGCCCTTTATATTCCTACAGACGAGCAGGTTGCAAGCAATGAGTTCCGTTTTGCTTCGGAGGATGACCGCGACCGCTTCATGGGTTATGTTCATAACAGCAAGTATCTGAGCAGCCATCAGGGTGAGTATGCTGAGGCTTACAGCGTATATTCTCCTTGGGTTCACAGACTCGACTTCAGCTACAAGCATGACTTCAAGGTACGTATCGGCAAGTCTGTCAACAAGCTTCAGCTCAGCATTGACGTCAAGAACATCCTTAATCTCTTCAACTCAAGCTGGGGAGTCAGCAAGTATATGAATCTTGATCTCGTTGAGGGACGTATCCTTAAGTATGAGGGAGCAGATGCAGAGGGTTACCCTGTATTCTCAACTCCTAAGGCAGTAAATGCAAATACTCAGACATTTGTTCCTAACACATCTATAGGTCAGTGCTGGTATGCTTCAGTGGGAATAAAGTATATGTTTAACTAATTTATTACAGATATATTATGAAACTTAGATATTTATTCTCAATCATACTTTCATCTGTCCTCCTCTTCTCTTCATGTGAGGAGCAGCCGACAGAATCTTGGGACAACATCAAGCTTGATAAGACATATCTTTCTATTTCTGAGGAAGGCGGCACTGCAACTCTCAAAGTTGAAGCAACTGAGGATTGGGAGTTCGTAGTCGATGACGTATGGCCAGAGGTCATCAAGAGAGACAAGGAAGGAAATGTTGAATCATCAACTCCTTCTTGGCTTGCAGCGGATAAGATGTCCGGTGCTGCCGGTGAGACAACAGTTACTTTCACAGCTGAGGCTACAACCAGCGGTCGTGAACTTGAACTTCAGATCAAGGCCGGTGAGAACACTCAGTTCATAAGAGTTCGTCAGGGTTCTATGACCGTTACAAAGGCAACTGTAGCGGAAATCATCGCAGGACCGGAAGGCAAGCTCTATGAGGTAACAGGTATATGTACTGCTGTTGCAAACACAACATACGGTAACTGGTATCTTAAGGACAGCTCAACAGACAACCAGCTTTACATTTACGGAACTGTTGATGCATCCGGAAAGTACAACTGGTCAAGCTTCAACATCGAAGTCGGTGACGAAGTTACTGTTCAGGGTTCATATGTTCTTTATGGCGGAAACACTCCAGAGTTCGTTGACGCTACATTCATCAAGGTGACAAAGTCTCTTGTAAAGGTCGTTACCGAGTCTGCTACTGTTGCCAAGGATGGCGGCGAGCTTGAGGTAAAGGTAGCTTACAAGGGCGCTGGCGTATTCCCTACAGTTCCAGAGGAGTACAGGTCTTGGGTTTCTATAGTTGACATGCAGAGCAAGCCAGGCGAGCCTACCAAGATCGAGCCTAACCCAGCTGATACTGCAGTGGTGAAGATCTCGGTTCTTCCTAACGACGGCGGTAACCGTGAGGGCTCTGTGACATTCGTGTCATCAGGCTCATCAGTTCCTTATACATTCACTCAGGAAGGTGCCATCGTAGCTCTTTCAGTTGCAGACTTCCTCGCAGCACCAGAGGGAACAGCTCTCTATGAGCTCACAGGTGTCGTGAAGAACATTGCAAACACTACTTACGGTAACTTCGACCTCGTAGATGGTACAGGTTCAGTATACGTATACGGCCTCACAGGCAACGGTGCAATCGGAAGCAACGACAAGACATTCTCTAGCCTCGGCATCAACGAGGGTGACGTGATTACTATCATCGGTACCAGAACTTCTTACAAGGAGACTCCACAGGTCGGCGGTACAGCTTACCTTAAGGAGCATGTAGTTGCTGCCAAGTCTGCTACTGTAACAGAGTTCCTCGCAGAGTCTAAGGGTACATGGTGCAAGGTTACAGGTACTATCGCAAACCTTGTTAACGAGACTTACGGTAACTTTGACCTCGTAGGTGAGGACGGCGCATCAGTATATGTGTACGGTCTTACTACATCTTACGTAACAAAGAACGACAAG
>JAFUQW010000020.1 GCA_017472115.1 Bacteroidales bacterium
GACTTTACCGGAAACCTCAAGAAGATGTCGGAGCTCGAAAGCGAGACGGAAGTGTTGAGAAGAGAGATTGAGAACGCTCTCTATACTCAGACAGCCCTGGTACGTTCCAGGGGAGACATCATGCGTCTGTTCGAGAAGACCAGGAACATTACCGGAATTCTCTATGACAGCCTTTTCCAATTCGAGATAGAGACTCCTTTCATTCCTTCCGAACTTAATCCTGAATTCATGAAGCTGACCGAGTTCTCGACCCTTGCGGTCGAGGCGGTCGTCCCTGCTGCAAAGGCTTATTTCAAGGCTCCGGATACCGTTCCTGACAAGATCAGCAGGGCATATTTCTATGAGAAGGAAGCCGTGAAGTACTCGCAGACGATCAAGCGTACGGTATTCCATAACATGACTTCCCTCAAGCTGAGTGAAAAATTCCATCTCAGATATTTCGCACTTCATATCGAGAACCTCTCCAAGGCAGCAGAAAACGTTGCTGACCAGCTTGCGGTAATGGCGATCAGAAGAACTCTCTAGCATGGATATCCTCTGCCTCATATTGTTCCTGTCGGTAGTTGTCCTGTGGTTCTTCGACCATGAGTACGACACCCTCTTCGGCGTGTATGCTCCGACATGCGCGATGAGCCGCAAGGGTTTCTGTGCATTGGTTTTTGCCGGACTTCCCTTGGCTTTGTGGGCGAGCGGTACCGGCCCCGTCAAGGCAGCTCTTGCAGATTGCTTTCCTGCCGCTATGGATGCAGAGGCAGTGGTTCTCGTGATATTGTCTTCCCTTATAGTCCTGATGATTCTCAAGGCTTTCGAGGTTACAGGTTCTGTCGTATATGCGGTGCTTGGAGCGCTTGCAGCATATGGGCTTGTGTCGTCAGACGGATTCACTTTCCGATGGGGCTTTGCCCTGTCTTTCATTGCGGCGCCTTTCATGGCCTTCCTGCTTTCTGCAGGAATCATGGCATGTTTCAGGATGGTTCTGTCAAGAGTCAGGATACACATGATAACGATGTCGTACTATATGAGGTTTGCCGTCGTTCTGTGCGTCCTGATGACTGTCTTTGCCTTGGGACTTAACTGGGGCGGACTGCTTTGCGGGGTCGGCGGCATGATTGCCGGAGGAAGGATGGTCACGCTGACGGTGATTGCAGCTGTCGTAGTCATAATGTCGTCATTCATGCATTTCAGCAAGGAACAGGATGTTGAATCTGCAGGACTCTTTTCTGATTTCACCATCTATGCAGTGGTTTCTGTCGGATTTTCTGCAGCTGTTTCCATGATCTTTTTCTCCTTTGACGCCACGACGTCGCTGATAGGCCTTTCTCCTGTTCCGCTTTCGGTTTCCTCTCTTGTCGTTGCGGCAGTTGCCGGAGTCGAAGCAGTGCAGAAGGCGCGTCTTTTCAGCACCCAGGAGTATGTGAGGGAAGGAATAGCCTTCGCGGCTGCACCGTCCTGCTCATTCGTGGTGGCATATGTCATGTTCAATATCGTCGGAGGCGAGACTGCCGACCACATGGTTGATTTCATGGTGATGGCCGCCATGATCATGATACTTATCGCCCTTTCATTTGCCGGATATGTACGACGTCAGCGTATCGTCAAGGAGGCGACCGAGAGGCTCGTCTATACCCAGCAGCAACAGATATATGAGAACAGCCGCGCTCTCAATGACATGGAACTCAAGGTCGTCCTTTCGGAGAACCAGGCGCTGCACAATGCTGTGGAAATGAAGAAGCAGGAGGTGATGAATGTGGCATTGAGCATAGTGGAGCAGAAGGAATACCTGGAGTCTCTGAACACGATCGTAAAGAAGCTCGCGAAGACCAAAGATGAGAGGGAAAGGGACAAGCTGATTTCGGAACTCAGCGCTTCGCTCCGGCAGCGTCTTTCGCACGACAGGGAAGTGGATTCCCAGTACTTTTATGCGCAGGCCGAGTCCCTTCACGAGGACTTCAATGCGAAGCTTGCCGAGAATTTCCCCGACCTGACTCCTCAGGAAAGAAGGCTCTCCACCCTGCTGAGGCTGGGATTTTCA